>NZ_JBNHIC010000019.1:0-81051 GCF_059092905.1 Arthrobacter sp. B0427-1-12
CCCCAAACCGGCGCTTCGGAAAAGTCACATACCGGACCCGCCAAAAACAATCCTAGCGGCCCCTCCCACACAGCAGCTTGACACAGAGAGGCGCCGTTGGTGAGACAGTCCCGACAGTCCCCAGGTTAGGGTCAGATTTTGAATTTATGGACAGGTGTTCCCACAGCTCTTAAGCTTCAATCTGACAGTTTTCGGCATTTTGGTTGAAGGTTTGGGGAAACGGGGTGACGGGTCAGCGGCTCGGGTACGTGCGGGTGAGCACGCTGGACCAGAACGAGCAGCGCCAGCTCGAAGGCCAGGCCCTGGATCGGGTGTTCACGGACAAGGCCTCGGGCAAGGACGCGGAGCGTCCGCAGCTGGGGTACCTGCTCGGGTTCACCCGCGACGGGGACACCGTGGTGGTGCATTCGATGGACCGGCTGGCGAGGAACCTGGATGACCTGCGCTCGGTGGTGCAGAAGCTCACCGGCAAGGGGGTGCGGGTGGAGCTCGTCAAGGAATCTCTGGTGTTCACGGGGGAGGACTCGCCGATGGCGACCCTGATGCTCTCGGTCATGGGCGCCTTCGCCGAGTTCGAGCGGTCCCTGATCCGGGAACGCCAGCGCGAAGACATCAGTCTGGCCAAGGCCCGCGGCGCCTACAGCGGCCGCAAGCGCGCCCTGGCCCCGGAACTCGCGGCCGAGCTGGCCGCCCGGGCCGCGGCCGGCGAACCCAAGTCCGTCCTGGCCCGCGAATACGGGCTCAGCCGGGAAACGGTGTACCAATACCTCCGGCGCGGCCAAACTCTGACCGAACCCGACCCGGTCGAAGGATCCAGCTTGCCGGCGTGAGGTTTGTTATCGATTCACCGGGGGAATACCTGCGGGAGCGTTGTTATCCGGCTCCAAACTCCATCTGCTCGCCATGGATCGTCCGGGCGTGCCTACAGGATCTCGTTGAGGGCCGCTCCGGAAAAGGGGGGGGGACCGAAGACTGGCCCAAGGAACAAGGGCCTGCGCTTCGCATCTGGGATCAAGATCGCGAGCCTGGAGCCGTTCCGCGGCTACGCCTACGCCCTACGGGTGTTGGGCCTATCGCGCATCCAGAAGTGTCGCAGGTGGCATCGTTGAAACGGTCTGACCACACAACAGGTCAGTTGGGGCCAGCAGGTGCCCGAACTGGGTTATGCGAGCAGCAGGGCCGGTTCCTCCATGATTGCGGCGACGTCGGTCATGAACCGGGCGGAGAGGTCCCCGTCCACCACGCGGTGGTCAAAGGAGCCGCCGAGCATGGTGATCCAGCGCGGGATGATCTCCCCGGAGACCACCCACGGCTTCTGCCGGATGGTGCCAAAGGCGACGATCGCGACCTCGCCAGGGTTGATGATGGGGGTGCCGATGTCGATGCCCAGGGCGCCGATGTTGGTGATCGTCAGCGTGCCATTCTGCATGTCCGCCGGTTTGGTCCTGCCCTCGCGGGCGGTGGTCGCCAGCTCGTTGAGCGCGATGGCCAGTTCCTTCAGGGACAGGTCCTGCGCGTTCTTCAGGTTCGGCACCAGCAGCCCGCGCGGGGTCGCCGCGGCAATGCCCAGGTTCATGAAGTGCTTGACGTGGATCTCCGGGCCGTTCTCCGTCTCCACCCAGCTCGCGTTCACGCTTGGGTTGCGCGCGGCCGCCCAGATGACCGCCTTGGCCAGGATCAGCAGCGGGGAGACCTTGATGCCCTCGAAGTCGCGGCTCTTCTTGAGCCGCTGCACGAACTCCATGGTGCGCGAGGCGTCCACGTCCACGAAGATGCTCACGTGCGGGGCGGAGAACGCGGATTCGACCATTGCCTTGGCGGTGGCCTTGCGCACCCCCTTGACCGGCTGGCGCTCGATCCGCCCCTCCTGCTCGCCGTGGGACCAGAACCTCGGGGCCGCGGTCCGCATTGGCCCGTTTCGGGGATGGGCGAACCTAACGTCGTTGGCACAACGCTGGTCGAGGGCTGTCGTCGCGACCCTTTCGTCCACGGCGGTCATTGCTGCCTCCTTCTCTAACAAAACGGACTCGGGATCAGCACTTGTCCTGGCAGTGCTGCTGGCTAAAGGAGCCGCTCTGGCCGGGCCACGGTTTGGACATCGTCGGCGAGGAGCAGTACGCGCTGGCCTCTGCTGTGATCGGTGATCCAAAACAATCCAAGCGCGGCAGACGTCTCATCGACGACGCCGCTGCAGCGTTGTCCCGTCTTTAACCTAACTTCCACCAGTTCTCCGCGTAGCTTCGCTGCCTCCGCCACCGCGGAAGCGCATGGCGGATGCCGATCTGCTTCTTTGTTTGAATCAGGCATGTTGCTCTTTCACTTCGATCGGTTTCTATAGGCACGGCCGGGCAGCTGGATGAAAGGTGGCAGATTCCGGCTTGACGTCTCAAGGAAGAATGGGACTAGTTGAATTTCGGTCTTTCCACTGGCTGGCACCGGCCGCATTGCGAGGGCAGCGAGGACCATGGCAACCACGGAGGCAAGGAAGGCCCAGAACCTTGCTCAGTTTTCGGCATCTTGTGTTCCGTACATGTGGTTGGGGTTGCGCAGGGCTCCTGGGGCGAATGCCAGCGAGGCGTGCATGACGATGAATAACACGAATTAGAGCATCACAGGGAAGTGGATCCTGTGGGCAGCTTCCAAGGGGAAGGCCCTGTTGAGGCCATTTGCCTTTGAGCCAGAAGCTCGACATGTGAAGGCCTGAGGTCGCCGCGGCTGGCGCCGGTGGTGAGAGCCGTCTTGTCCTGCAGGTCCTGCGTGGTGGTCATTGGTGGCCTTCCTTCGATTCTCCGCGCAGCGCACGGCGTCGGATCTGCCCGGTCTGCATCTTGGGCAGGTCGTCAATGATGTGGATCTCCCGCGGGTACTTGTAGGCCGCCAGCCGTTCCTTCGCGAAGGCGATCAGCTCCCGCTCGGTGGGCTTGGCACCGGCCCGGACCGTCACGTACGCGACGGCGGTCTCGGCCGGACAGGCATCCGAGACACCGGCAGCACGCTCCAGCCCCTGAGGGGCTTCAAGGGCGTCTGGACGGCTTAGGGTCGATTGCCCGCGCGGACTCGTCAGACAGCGGCCGGAACCTCAGCTCTGCTGAGTTCGAAGCTGGGGTATCCGGCCGCCTGTTCGTCCGCGAGTAGGCTACGGTAGCGTACGGCGCCGCCTGTATAAATCATCTGCCGAGGCCGGTCGTCTCGATTGAGATTGATGTTGTGGCCGTTGAACCAGGATTTGGTCTTGGTCATCAACACCTTGTCGTTCACCTCAGCCACGTGGTCAAGCCACGCCTGTTCAGCCTTTTTGGTGGGCTCAACCCGGGTGATGCTATTTTCGATAAGGAACTCAGCGAAGTCGGTCATCCACCCGACGATGTCCTCGATGCCGCGGGGGAAGTTGGCTGCAGCCGAGCCTGACTGCGGTCCGACGCAGATGAGAAGGTTGGGGAAACCTGCAGTCTGCACGCCCAGAGTTGTGCTGGGTCCATTAGCCCATTTCTCCTTGAGCCGGACGCCACCGCTGCCGACGAAATCGATCCGGTCGAACGCGCCTGTCACGGCATCGAAGCCGGTTGCGAACACGATCACGTCGAGTTCGATGTCACGAGGTCCGTTCTCGGTCTGGATCCTGAGGCCCGTTTCAGTCACCTCGGTGATCGGATTCTTCCCGACACTGATGAGTTCGACGTTGTCCTGGTTGTAGACCTCGTAGTACCGGGTTTCGAGTGGGACGCGCTTGGTTCCGAAGCCATGATCAGTGGGGATCAGCATGTCGGCGGTTCGCGGATCCGTGACGCGTTCGCGGATTTTCCCGGCGACGAACTCGGAGAGCTCAGCATTCGCCGCTGCATCCATCATCGTGTCCCGGTAGTTCCCCAGCCAGATCCCGAAACCAGGGGAGTCATAGAGCTCGTTCCACAGGGCGAGTCGCTCCTCGCGGCTGACATCCGTAGTCTTCTCACGCAACGGTCGATGAATGAAGCCGTTGGGGGAGTTGAAGCAGGACTGGAAGATCTCGTCGTACTTCGAGCGGATGTCATCCATGTCCTGTTGGGACAGTGGACCGTTGTGCAACGGGGCGCACCAGTTTGGGTTCCGCTGGAAAACGGTCAGCGAGTCGACGTCCTTGGCGATGGTGGAAATCACCTGGACACCGGTGGAGCCGGTTCCGATCACGCCGACCCGCTTGCCAGCGACGTCGATTCCCTCCGACGGCCAGTAGAACGTGTGGACCGTTTCGCCTTTGAACTTCTCCAGGTGGGGCAGTCGCGGCGCTGTCGGCACGGAGAGCATTCCCATGGCGGTCATAAGGAACCGGGTTGAGATGGTCCGACCATCCTCGGTTACGACGTCCCATGTTGATTGGTCGTCGTTGAAGCGGGCACTTATGACCTTGGTGCTGAACTGGATGTCCTCACGAAGCGAGAACTTGTCCGCCACGTAGTTGACATAGCTCAACACTTCCGGTTGCGGAGCGAATCGTTCGGTCCAGTTCCACTCCGCGAGCAGTTCCTCGGAGAAGGAATACCCGTAGGTATAGCTCTCCGAGTCGAAACGGCAACCGGGATAACGGTTGCGGTACCAGGTGCCACCGACGTTTCCGTTCATCTCGAGGGCTGTCACCCGAACACCGAGCTGGCGGAGGCGGTACAGCTGGTACAGACCGCACATGCCGGCGCCAATGATCACGAAGTCGTAGTCCGTCTGGATAGCTTCATTCGTCTGCATGCTAATCAACATATCTGTTGATGAGCATGCCGTCAACACTAGTGTTGACAGATTTTACGTAACCGCGCATGGACGTGTCGCCGCCCTCTCCATCCCGCCCCACGTACACGTCGAATGCGACGGTATGCGGTTCCGTCTGCTCGTACATCGCGGCAACTAACTGGTTATAGCGGTCGACGACCACCGATCGGCGCAGCTTCATGCTCCGTGTCAGTTCCCCGTCATCGACCGTAAGTGGTTTCGGCAGAATTCCCAGCAGGCTCACGCGTTGTGTGCTCGGCAGGGTCTTGTTCAGCTTCTCGATCTCGCCGGAGATGAGCGCGACGACATCCTCGTCGACGATGAGCTCCGAGTAGGATGCGTTGCGGCGGAGACTGTCATCGAGTCGTCGGCGTACGGCCTCGTCGTTCACTTGAACGATCGCGCCGATACGGGAATCGTTGCCGTGCCCACCGATGAGAATGAAGTTGGAGAAGTATGGACTGCTCATCGCGCTGATTTCGATTGGCTGTGGGGCGAAGGATTCTCCATTGGGCAGACGCTGGATGTTGGTGATCCGGTCCAAGATGTGCAGCGCTCCCTTGTCCATGACGCCGGCGTCCCCACTGCGCAGCCAGCCGTCCTCGGTTACGTCGAGCTCCTTGCCGCCCCAGTAGCCCGCGCACCGCACCCCGCCATGCACCTGCACCTCCCCGTCTGGCGAGGTGCGGACCTGGATCGGCTCGGTGCCATAGGCTGTCGGAAGCGCCGCCCCGACGCTCTCCGAGGGGTGCTCGTCACGCGTCGCGGTGAAGATGCCCATTTCGGCCAGACCGTAGACGTTTCGAATCGGCAGACCGAGGAGCTTGAAGAACTCCAGCACCTCTCCTGCAAGGGAGCCGCCGGCTGTAATGCACCCCTTGACATGCTCGAGGCCCAATTCTTTGCGGATCGTATCGCGCCGGAGAACAATCTCCGCATCATTGGAGAGCAAATCGGCGGGAACCGTAGCGCGCAGTTCCTCCCATTGGCGGGGGCCGAGGTACTTCATGGACGCTTCAGAAGTGATGAACTCCTCGGCTGCCTTATTGGGCGCCGAGCTGAAGGCAACTTCCAGGGGAGCGGCGGCACCCAAAGTCAGCCCGTTGAACTGCTCCACGGAGAAAGCGGCCGGAAGGTAGCTAAGGTACTTCGCGAACGGTTGTGCGTCATAGACATACCGGTAGCGGGCTGCGTTATCGAGCATGTAGGCATTGGTCCCCAGTACGCCCTTGGAAACGCCGGTCGTCCCGGACGTCAGAATCACGCACGAAACATCATTGATGTCTCCCGCATCGATCGACTCCTCCACGGCGCTCGGGTTGACTGCGAGATACTCCACGCCGAGGCGACGAAGATCGCTCAGTGTCATGACTCTTGGGTCATCAACCACGGGATCGGTGCCCCACTGGATGACGCGTTGCACCGAGAGCGTATCTGAGGCTTCAAGGAGCCGGTCGGTTGCGCCGGCGGTTCCGCTGAAGGCAATCGATGCCGGGTAGCTAGCCAGGGTCACCCGCATCTCCGGAGCGCTCATGGTCTCGAACAGAGGGAAGGCGGTAAGGCCAGTCGCCTGGAGTGCGTATTCGACGATGAAATGGTCGGGTGAGTTCTTGCCGATCGCGAAACCGAACTGATCTGGCTGACGAAGTGCTAGGCGCGACTGCAGGGCGAAGACGCCGGCGGCGATTTCGGTGACCGCCTCATACACCTGGCCCCATGTTCGCGTCGTCCAGGCGCCACGCGGCGCGATGGTGCGGTATGCGATTTTGTCGCCGTGCTGTTGGGCGTTGCGGCGCACAAGTTGAGGCAGGGTCGTCAGGACTCGTCCGGACGCGTCGGTGAAGGGGGCGGCCAGGACAGGGGGGGCTTCAGTAACGGTGGCATTCGACATGGTGACTCCAGGGGTGGACGTTGCATTTCTCCGATTGTGGCGTGCGTCAAACTGTTGCGTCAACATTTATGTTGATAAGTTGGTTTAATGAGGACTATTTGGTGTGCTGAGGGGTTGTTCGAACCGTCGTCCGGGCTGATTGCCTATCTTGAGCGCTGGCCAGCCACCGAGGCCGATCCCGTGCGCATTATGACAGGGGTGAGGCGCGCCCCGCTGCCCGAGGCGGTCACTGAGAATGAACACGTCAGGCTGGCCAGCGTCCTGCCAGGCCGAGGCTTGGGACGCTTGCCTGTGGAACATGTACGCAGCAGTTACTGGGAGATCTGTGCGTCCATTAGGAACGGGGACATCCCCGTCGACGCCGTTGTCGTCTGCGCGACTTCGATGGGATCCCACTTCGATCTCGGCGTAATTAACGGATATCTGCAACTGTTGATTGATGCGGCGGAGGTGGTGGTGGTCGAGGAGGTTGTCGATCTTCCGCTGATGAGAGGGGCCGCAAAAGCGCATCGCGCCGACCTGGTTGTCGCGGCTGGTGCTGCGGGAGACCATGTTCCGTTAAGCGGTGAACCCGATGCGGCGAGCAGGGCGATCGCCCGGAATGCGTGCCAGGCGATCGGCGGGGAAGTTCGTTCCTTGGCGCTGGGTGTAGGGCGGGTGGCCGACGCTATCGCCGAAGTCCTCGAGCCGCCGCGGGAGCTTTCCATTGTTACCGGCGCGATCACCGATAACACGTGGACGCTGGCGCAGCGCGGGGTACTTTCGAAGACCGCGCCAATCAGGGCAATGTCGGTCGTGGCCTCCCCGGACGCGACCAGCTGGGCGGCAACGGATCACCGAATCAGGCTGCTTCCCTCGACGATCGTCCACTCCCCGAGCTGGCTTGCCGATCAGCGGGGTTTCACCGTGGTGCTGGGCGGACTCCAGATCGATGTTCGGGGAAACGTCAACGCCGAACGCATCGGCGAACGGCAGGTCTCCGGTCTCGGTGGCGCGCCCGATTTCGCCGCGGGCGCACATGCCGCCCCAGAAGGTCGGGTCGTGATCGCCATGTCGGCGAGGTCGCCGACTGGAACTTCCAACCTGGTCGAGCGAGTCAGTGCCACGACGGTGCAGGGTTCTTTCGTCGACGCCGTCGCCACCGAGTTCGGCATCGCGACACGTGATGGCAGTGACTCTCAATGGCTGGAGGATTTGGAACGAATCTTCCCGGCTGCCAGCGCGAGGATGCTCCCAAATGACAGTGCTCGGGCTAAGACAATGCGGTGAGCGCCTGCGCGCGGTTGGCTCGACAAGACTGAGCTGCTTCAGGCATTGCCGCCGAACCGCTGAATCCAAGAGGCAGCGTGCAACTGGGCGAGGGGAGCCGAGCGGGTCCCGGCTGACGTGTGGCGATCGCGATACTGATCCAGTGTCCGTTGGCCGCGGTGCAGGGCCTCTGGTCTGAACAGCGCGGCGAGACTAGAAACCGGTGGGCCGGGGGTCGTCGCGTTCGCGTCGGGCAGGGAGGCGGCAAAGGAGTGCGTGGGCCATGGGGGACCCGTGTCCATGGACGAGGCGTGGAGCGTGTCGCTGCCGCCGCTCTGCCAGGTGGGTGTCCGGCGCTCCCCGGATCCGGAACTCGTCTCCATGGGGCCTGGGTATGAGCCTAGTCAACAATAGTGTTGACAGGTGCTTTGGCATGACATACCGTCGAAAACGACGCTGGCGTAGAGGAATCGCTGCGACCGAAGAGACCTGGAGAAGCACGTGGAATTCACACCTTTCCCGCATCAGAGCACCAAGCCAGACCTGCGTGAGCTTGTGGCGAGCATCTGTGAGAAGTTCGACGAGAGCTACTGGGACAGCTGCGATCTGGACAAACGATTCCCCGAGGAGTTCTTCGCCGCCTTTGCCGAGGCCGGTTTGCTTGGCATCACGATCCCTGAGGAGTACGGCGGCGGTGGTGGAACCCTTAGCGACCAGGTCGCCGTCCTTGAGGAACTCGCGGCAAGTGGCGGTGCGATTAACGCCTGCTCGTCCGTGCACATCCCGCTGCTGTGCATTCCCGCGTTGCTGAAGTTCGGCACCGAGGAGCAGAAACGGTCTTACCTTCCGCGCATCGCTTCGGGCGATCTGTTTGTCACATTCGGCGTGACCGAGCCGGACGCGGGTACGGATACGACGAGCATCCAGACCCGCGCGACGAAGACCGAGGGCGGGTACCTCATCTCGGGCACTAAGGTCTGGAATTCGGGAGCTTTGCGCGGGGACAAGGTTCTGCTGCTGGCCCGCACGTCGACCCCGAATGCAGAGGAGCGGAAGGCCTCCGGTCTGACGCTCTTCCTGACGGACCTTAATTCCCCGAACATCGACATCCGCGCGATCCCGAAGATCGGTCGCAACGCGGTAGCCTCCGCCGAGCTATTCCTGCAGGATCATTTCGTGCGTGATGAGGACATCATCGGGGAAGTAGGCCGGGGGTTCTACCATCTGCTTCACAGCCTCAATGGGGAACGTCTCTACCTCTCCGCCGAGGCGTTGGGTGTTGGGCGTTGGGCCATCAAAGCGGCCTCACAATACGGTCGTGAGCGGGTCGTCTTCGATCGGCCCATCGGGATGAATCAAGCCGTCCAGCATCCTCTGGCCCACAACTACCTCCAACTGCTGGCCGCGGGCCAGGTCGTGTACCAGGCTGTCGAGGACTATGAGCGCCTCGGGGGGGCCGAAGTAGGGACCCTGGCTAACGCGGCCAAGTACCTCGCGACCGAGGCGGCTTTCAGTGCGACAGACTCCAGCATGCAAGTGTTTGGCGGCTATTCCTTCGCCAGGGAGTACCACATTGGTCGCCACTGGATCGAATCACGACTGCAACGCATCGCCCCGGTCAACAACCAAATGATCCTCAACTTCATCGCAGAACGGTCGCTGGGGCTCCCCAGGAGCTACTGACGGGCGAATCCACACCGCCGCGGGGCTTCCTTGCCGGGATCAGGATCCTCAAGGTCTCTGCACGAGCTGTACTGACCCTGACCGGGTTCTTTTGACACGGGGGCCTCGGGGTCGAGTTGAAGCGGTCTCATTCTTCAGCTCGACCCCCAGGGGGTCTCCTATATCCCTCGGTCATGCCCGGACGACCCCGATCGGCAGGTTGGACCACGGTCCGGCGCATCGAGTCCGGGGGACGGTGGCCGAGGTGGCCGCAGCGATGGGTGTCGCGCACCACGGCATGGCGGTGGTGGTGCCCGTAGCGCGAACGAAGCCAGGACGGTCCGCGGGACCGACCCCAGCGTGGCCGACACCACGACACCTGGCCTGGAGACTCGGGACGGATCCTGCGGGATCCAGCGCAGATGCCGATGCTGCGCGAGCCGGACCCGCCCACCGGCCACCCCATCCGCGCCTCGCGTGGTGCGGCGAACCGCTACGAGCACGATCAACCAAGTGCCCGGCCGCCGCCGGGCGGGGAGAGGATGCGTACATGAGTTCTGTGACGCAGGTGCGGAGTGCGCCGGAAGAGTTCTACCCGGAGGAGCGACCCGTCCACCAGGTCCGGGTCGACGGGTTCTTCATCGACGAGCATCCTGTGACGGTCGCCGAGTTTCGGCGGTTCGTCAAGGACACCGGCTACATCACGACCGCGGAAACGCAACCCCGGGCGGAGGATTATCCCGGGGCCGATCCGGAACTGCTCGTGCCGGGTTCGCTGGTGTTCGTCGCGCCGTCCGGACCGGTACCGCTCGACGACTACCGCAGGTGGTGGACATGGATGCCCGGAGCGAACTGGCGTCGTCCCGAGGGCCCCAGCAGCAATCTGTCAGGACGTGAGCGGCATCCGGTGACGCACGTGTCGTACTTCGATGCGCTCGTCTATGCCCAATGGGCGGGAAAAGATCTTCCCACGGAAGCGGAGTGGGAGTTCGCCGCGCGTGGTGGGCTGGACAGAGCGCGGTTTGTCTGGGGTGACGAGTTCGTTCCCGGCGGTCACCTTCGTGCGAACACATGGCAAGGGCGCTTCCCGTGGGAGAACACAGCCGAGGACGGATTCCTCGGGACGTCTCCGATCGGTGCTTTCCGCCCGAACAGATACGGTTTGGTCGACATGGCAGGAAACGTGTCGGAGTGGACCGCCGACTTTTTCACGGCCCATCACGGTGCAGACGGTCGTGAGACGGCACCGGCTCATGCGTGCTGTAGACCGGCCAATCCGCGTACTAGTGCTGACGGCGAGCCGGGGTCGTATCCATATAAGGTCATCAAGGGCGGTTCACACCTATGCGCACCGAACTACTGTCTTCGCTATCGTCCGGCGGCACGACAGGCAGAGAGTGTGGAAACCTCTACATGCCACATCGGTTTCCGCTGTATCGTTCGTCCGTAATCGGAGTGGATGGCGGGCCGAGCTATTCAGCACCTTTCGCCTTATGGCGACCGAGCCCGAGTGTGGGTGTCTGGCGTAGGACGGCCGGTCGGGCGGTCATCGCCTGGGACCGTGGGCCATGATTCCGTCCCACGTGGACACTGCCCTTAGTGGGATCGACTTCGAGCACTGCATCGTCGTCGAACGCCGAGGCAGCCGTGACCATATCGCGGTCTTGACCAGCGGAAGGCCGGTCGAGGACGTCGGCGCACTCGCCGACGCGCTCGAACGAGCATTGCGCATTTAAACCGCTCTATGTTTCGTCGACACCCTCCCGCCGGGTGATGGACTTCTTCACGATCGGCGCAGCTTCCAGAACCGATGACCGCCCGACTTTGCATAGGAGAACCGTGCATACCCTCTCTCAGTCCTTCACTTCATCTCGTTCAAGACCCCAGGTCGTCGCCCTCCTCACCGAGGAGATCCATGCGCTGGACGCAGAGTGCGGCAAGAAGATCTCGGTGGCCAGCATCATGCCGAAGCCGCTAAGCCCCGACCGCGGAGAGCTGACGCGAAGCATGAAACCGCCCCGGGTGGAGGTTCTTCGTCGGTACGAACCCCTCGTCGAGGCCATGTACCACTCGGTGGAACCGGTGGTGTCGTTCGATCTCTACGTCGGCCGCGACTACGAAGGATCGGCCCGGCCATTCCGTACCCGCGCCGCAATTGACTGATCACCCCGCGCGGGGAGAGATGGGGACGACTCCCAAGACGCGCCCCGTCGAGGGCGGTGCCCGTGTCGTTGCTCTGTTGGTGCTCGCGCTGTGCACGACGGTCGCCCAGGGCCTCGCTCGCTTCTCGTTCGGACCTCTGCTTCCCGCGATGCGCGGAGAAGTCATCCCTTCATACACGGCGAGCGGTATTCTGGCGACTACGCACATGCTCGGATACCTGGTGGGAGCGCTCCTCAGTCTTCGAGTATCGAAGCGGATCGCTGCTTCACGAGTCGTCCAGTGTGGTCTGGGAAGCACGATTCTCGGGCTCGCGTGTCTCACCTTCAGTAGCGGGCCGGCGGTCGCCGGCGCCGGTTTGTTTTTCACCGGCGTTGGCGGCGCGCTCGTGTGGCTTCCCGCGCCGGGTCTCGCGGCCGCTGTATACCGTCGAAATCCCGGCCGTGGCATAGGCATCGTGGCGAGCAGTATGGGACTGGGTATTGCCCTCGGTAGTGTGTTGCCCGCCCTGTCGGACGCAGTGGGCGGTTGGCGAGGCGTCTGGGGGGTGGAAACCGCCATCGCAGTTGTGGTGCTGGTTGCCGCATACCGCCTGCTTAAGATACCGGGGGAACCTCAGCGCTCGTCGGACAAGAAGGACGCCCGTTGGCGTCCAGATTCGCGGTGGTGGGGTACGACAATCGCCTTCTCGTCCTTCAGTTTCGGCACTGTCACCTGCCTAACGTTCTTTGTTGCAGCGCTGATGGATTCAGGCACATCAACCTGGGTGGCGAATTTGTTGTACGGGCTCATCGGTATCTCAATGATCTGCGGGGGCGTGGTTGCCGAAACCATTTCCCGATTGGCGGGCCGAGTGCCGACTCTGGTCGGCCAATGTGTCTGCGCTGCCGGGGCAGTGATGCTCGCGACTACCGCTTACCTACCATTCGCAGTGGTCATGGCTATCGTTCTCGGAACGAGTATGTCGGGAACCGCTGCGGTCATATCGGCCGACCTGAACGACAGATATTCGCAGGCGCAAATGACGGCTGCTTTCAGTCTGATGTTCATTCCGGCCGGGATCGGCCAGATCTTGGGTCCCGTCACCGGTGGCTGGGCCCGGGACTTGACCGGAGATCCCTTCACCGCGCTGGTCGTTGCCGGGTCGGTCATGGCCGTCGGCAGCGTGGTTTTGCTGATGCAGGCACTCTGGTCTGCCAGGACGCCTGGCGCGTGCCTTCACGGCGCAACTCCTGACCTACGTGAGGAGAACCTCTGAAGATCATGGCGGCGAATCTAGCGGTGCAACTGGCGGTAGGCCCACTCCGTGGCCAGGGTCCGGTTGAAGCGCTCCACCTTGCCGTTCTGTCACGCGCAGTGCGGCTTGATGAACTTTTGCACCGCACCGAGCCCGGCACAGGCCAGCTGGAACGCCGTGGAGTGGCGGTAGGAGAACGCGTTATCCGTGATCACCCGCTCGATCTGGGTAATCCCCTTTCCCGCGAAGTAGGCCGCCGCCCGGGTGAGGAACCCCGCGCAGGTGGCGCCCTTCTCATCGGACAGCACCTCGGAGTACGCCAGCCGCGAGGTGGTCATCGACCAACGAGTGCACGCAGTCGTAGCCGGGCCTGGCCGCTTCTGGGCCCAGGTCCTGCCCATCATGCGGCCATGGGCCCGCCAGCCACCCCCATCCGGGATCCGGCCCAGCTTCTTCACCCAGGCCGCCGGGCCGCGGGCCAGGCTCTCCCGTCGTGCCCTGCGCTGGGCGCTAGATGCGCTGGTCGTGCAACATCTGACCGTGGCCCGCGTTGCCGAAGCATTGGGGGTGTGGTGGAACACCGCCAATGACGCGGTGCTGGCCGAAGGTAAGCGCTTCCTGATCGACGACACCGCCTGGTTCACCGGGGTCACCGCGATCGGGCGGACGAACATGTGTGCCACCACACCCGGTGCGGGGACAAGTACTTCACCGTGATTCATCGACTTGACCCCGCTGCGGGCCGGAACCGGGCCGGCGAGGCTTGTTGGACATGCTCGAGGGTCGCGCCAAAAAGGCCTTCAAACAGTGGCTGGCCGAGCGTGACCAGGGATGGCGGGACAACGTCGAGGGGTGGCCATGGATGGGTTCTCCGGGTTCAAGACCGCCGTCACCAAGGAGATCCTCGAGGCGACCGCGGTGATGGATCCGTTCCACGTGGCCCGCCTGGTCGGCGATGCCTTGGCATGGTGCCGGCGCCGAGTCCAGCATCGACCCGCTCTACAAAGCCCGGCGCATACTGCTGACCGGGGCCGATCTGCTCACTGACAAGCAGTACTCACGCATTCAGGACGTCTTCAATGACGACGACCACGTAGAGGTGGAAGCCACTTGGATGTTCTACCAGCACGTGGTCGCTGCTTAACGGCACCCCGACCGGGTGAAGGGCAAGGCGATGATGTAGAAGCTGATCACCAAGCTGGGCTGGGCCGTGCCGACGAAGCTCACCGAACCGGCGGGCCTGGGACGGGCGTTGAAGAAGCGGACGGCGGACATCTTGGCCCACTTCGACCGCTCTGGCCCCTCCGGCGGACCCACCGAAGCCATCAACGGCCGACTCGAGAACCTGCGAGGCTCCGCTTTGAGGTTCCGGAAGCTCACGAACCACATCGCCCGATCACTGATGGAATCCGGCGGATTCAGACCCCGGGTACACCTTGGATTGTGAAGAGCCAGAAAACCTCAATATTGCACTAATTGATGTCTGAAGATGCTCGTGCGGCATGCCACCGACTGAGATCCTCTCCCGCTCCGAAAGCGCTTTCAACACAACTGTTGACATCGTGATCTGCGTCGCATAGGTTCTCAAACATCCCCAATACAAAGGAGTCAAGAATGGGACGTGTAGACGGCAAGGTTGCATTCATCACCGGTGCGGCCCGTAGCCAGGGCCGCTCGCATGCGGTGCGTCTGGCGGAGGAGGGTGCCGACATCGTTGCGGTGGACATCTGCCAGCAGATCGACACCGTGCCTTACCCTTTGGCAACGGCGGAGGATCTGGCTGAGACGGCGCGGCTGGTCGAGCAGCACGGGCGGCGTGCCGTAACTGTGGAAGCGGATGTCCGTGACGAGGCCGCGATGCAGGACGCCGTACGCGCGGGTCTCGAGACATTCGGTCACATCGACATCGTCTCGGCCAATGCAGGTATCTGGAGCGTGAACCGGACGTGGGAGCTGACTCAGCAACAGTGGGACGACATGATCGACGTCAATCTCACCGGCGTGTGGCAGACGGTAAAGGCCGTGGTGCCGTCGATGATTGAAGCTGGCAACGGCGGCTCAATCATCATCACCAGCTCCAACGGTGGGGTGATGGGTTTCGAAAATCTCGCTCACTACGTTGCTGCCAAGCACGGGGTGGTGGGTTTGACGCGCACCATGGCCAATGAGTTGGGTCGCCACAACATTCGGGTTAACAATCTGCAGCCCACTGCGGTCAACACCAACATGATCCACCATGAGGGTGTGTACAAGCTGTTCTTCCCGGCGGAGCCTAATCCGTCCCGGGAGCAGTTCGCTTCTGCCTTCCAGTCCCTCAATACGATGCCGGTGCCGTGGGTGGAACCGGAAGATATTTCCAACGCCCTGCTCTGGCTCGCGTCCGACGAAGCTCGCTACGTCACCGGTGTTTCCCTGCCGGTCGACGCCGGCTTCCTCGGCAAGGTCGGCGCCAGTTAACCCGTGCAGCGGTGCGCCGTCTCGTCCTGTACGTCGGCGCACCGCTGCGACGCTCGTCTCCTGTCGCGGTACGACCGGACTGCGGATCTGCGTTAAATCGCCAACCCCACCGCACGACTTTCTACGGCTACACCGCCGAGATCCCCTCCGAGGACCATCATGGACACAAAAACTCAACTCGCCGACAACGTCGACCCGTCAAGCCACGATTCATCCACGGAATACTACGATACGCGCTGTACGGAGCACTAGCTCTGATCATCGCCGAGGCATTCTTCCCCGCCGCGCCGCTCCTCAGCACATTCGCCGTGTTCGCGTTGGCATTCGTCACCAGGCCCTTGGGTGCCTTCTTCATCTGGGGGCCGATCGGCGATCGCATTGGCCGTAAGCGGGGTGGTGATGACCAGCAGTCGGGCGGCGGCCAGGGCGCCGAAGACGGCGGCCATGACCACGAGGGCCGGCCCGAGGGCGTCCAGGGGGGTGTCCCTATGTTCTTCGTCAAGCGACGGGGGCGCTTTTCTTTGCCGCGGTGGTCGGGGGTTTTGGGCAGCGGGTTCCGGCCGGCCGGCGTGGGCCGCCGGCTGGGTGCCTGTCTTCTTAGGCCGCCTGGGTCTGGGGCGCCTCGTAAAGCGCGCCGTCGCGCAGCATGGCGAACAGGACGTCGCAGCGGCGTCTGGCGAGGGCGATCAGGGCCTGGTTGTGCCGTTTGCCCTCGGCTCTTTTGCGGTCGTAGTAGGCCCGGGAGACGGGGTCTTTCAGAGCCGCGAACGCGGAGAGGAACAGGGCGCGTTTGAGGATCTTGTTGCCCTTTTTGGAGGGGTGGTCGCCGCGGATCGAGGTTCCCGAGCGCCACGTGACCGGGGAGAGCCCGGAGTAGGATCCCAGGTGGCCTGCGGTCTTGAATTCCTTGCCGGCAACCTCGGTGATGATCCGGGCTGCCGTCCTGACGCCGACCGCCGGCAGGGACGTCAGGAGTTCGTGAAGAGGGTGGGCCTCCACGATTTTCTCCACCTGCGCCAGGATCTGGGCCCTGGAGGTGCGCAGCTGGGCCAGCTGGGCCGCGAGCTGGGGCAGCACGATGCCGGCGGCACCGGTGCCGGAGACGACGACACTTTGCTGGTCCAGGGCGGTGAAGATTTCCGCGGCCCAGCGTTTGCCGGCACGCGGAGCGAACCTGGTCAGTAACGCGGCGACCCGGGTCTGCCCTGCCCGGCGCAGGGCCTCGGGGGTCGGGTATTTCCGGAGCAGTTCGGCCATCGCGGGATGGTCCAGATGCGGGCCGATGACCCGTTCCAGGGCCGGATGGATCGCAGGTGAAGGCCGCGGATCCGGTTCGAGGCGGCGGTGGCCTGCTTGGCCAGGTCGTCGTCGAAGCCGCAGAGCATCGACAGTTCCACGGCCTGTTCGTCGGCGACGGCGATCGAGCGCAGCGTATGCGGCATGCTGCGGGCGGCTTCGGCGATGATGTAGGCGTCGCGGGCATCGGTTTTGGCCTCACCGGGGTGCAGGTCCGCGATCCGGCGCATGGCCAGACCCGGCAGGTAGCCGACCAGGATGCCGGCTGCCCGGGCCACGGCAACGGGCAGCGCGCCGATAGTGGCGGGCTGGTCCACGACCAGCAGCAGCGTCCCGTGTTTGGCCAGCTTGTCGATGATCGCCCGCAGTCTCGCCTCATCCTGCGGCAGTGCCTTATCGAGCAGTTTCCTGCCGGTCTTGTCCAGGGCCACCGCGTGGTGGCTGGTCTTGCCGACGTCGACGCCGATGAAGACATCGACCGTTTCGTGGTCCTTGATCATGCATAGCCTCCAGAAGTCCGGTCCGTTCTGACAGCGCTGGCATGTCCTGCGGCCCCAGAGCTCGGCATCCACGTTACGGCCGGCCTCCGCGGTGAAGTCTGCGGCTGGTCTGGTCCCCATTAGCGATCCCCTGGCGCCTATCGGACCCCGGTGACAACACCCCCCTGTGAGTCTTGATGTGGCTGGTCCGGGACCGGCTGACAGGGTAGGTACTGGCCGCCTCTTCTTGGCTGTGGCTCAGCACCCCCTCGGCCCGTTGGAGGGCCTTGGATCCGAATTGCCCGGTTTTGGAGATGGCGGCCGGCGCCTGCTCGGCCCACACCGACGGCTTGATCAGAAGAATGCCCAGCCCTGATTCGGGGCCGTGGCCCATCACAGGAGTGCCTCGGAGTGACCTCCGCCCGGGTGACGCCGGCCGTACCGCGGCCAGAAGGATCTACCCGTTCGCGAGGAAGGAACCCCGGATCACGATGACCACTGTTGCCCACAACTGCCCCTTCGTCATCGGCGTGGACACGCACGCCCGCACCCACACCTATGCTGTGCTTACTGCCAAGGGCGAGCATCTGGGCACCGAGCGGTTCCCCAACACGCACGCAGGCAGATCCCGTGCAATCGCGTGGGCAGCTCGCCGCACGGGAGGCGACCTCGGAGCTCTCTGGGTCATCGAAGGAACCGGCAGTTACGGCGCGCTGCTGGCCGGCACCGTCATGCGATCCGGCTACCGGGTCGTGGAGGCACCCAGGGTCAGGGCGTACGCGACGGCCCGGCGCGGTGCCGGGAAATCTGATCCGCTGGACGCGGCCGCGATCGCTGCCGCAACACTGCCGCTCGAGGAATCCCAGCTGCGCATCCCTCGCCAGGACGACGGCGTACGGGCCGCATTGCGCGTCCTCGTAGCCGCCAGGGAACAGATGTCGGTGGAGCGCACCGCGAAGGTCAATGCCCTCATGGCCCTCCTGCGCAGCGTCGACGTGGGCGTCGACGCCCGCAGGCCCTTAACGGACAGCCAGTTCATCGAGATCTCCCACTGGCGCAGGCGTGAAGAGGAGCTGGCTAAAGCGACCGCCCGCGCGGAGGCCGTCCGTCTCGCCAAGCGCATCATTGTCCTCGACGCCGAACTAAAGGATAACGAGACACGTACCACCGAGCTTCTAGGAGCCAGTCCCGCAGCAGCCTTGCTGGAGGAGACCGGGGTCGGCCCGATCACTGCTGCAGTGGTCTACACCGCATGGTCCCATCTGGGCCGGGTCCGTTCCGAGGCCGCGTTCGCCGCCCTCGCCGGCGTAAATCCCATCCCCGCCTCGTCAGGGAACACGGTCAGGCACCGGCTCAACCGCGGCGGCGACAGGCGCCTGAACAGCGCACTGCACCTGGCGACCGTCGTCAGGATGGTCCATGATCCGGCAACCCATTCCTATGCCGAGCGCAGGAAGGCCGAAGGCAAGACCTCGCGTGAGATCCGCCGCTGTCTCAAGCGTTACCTCGCCCGACGCCTCTACCGCACACTCAATGCACATCACGCCGACGCGATCACGCTTCCGCGGCTCGCTTGACGGATATAGAAGATTCGGATCATGGACGACTGGGGGAACGGATCATGCCGGGGCCGACAGGCCAGCAACCCCGATTCTTGCTCGTTCCGGGGCTATAAGAAAGGTAACGGGGACAGCGGCACGGGCCCCCAGACGCCCGAGGCCCAGCGAGCCACGCCGGCGAACAGCAGCAGCGGCCAGCCGCGCCGCCAGGGGGGCCAGGAATTCGCCCGCGAGCCCGGCCAGCCGGTACAGACCCCACACCCCGAGCACCGCCACGCCGATCACCACGGGCTCGCGCCAGGCCACCAGGACCACGCTCAGCACCAGCAGCATCGCGTACTTCGCCCCCAGCGGGACCCGGTGGACGGGCGAGGTTCCCGGCCGGTGGTCGAGCAGGTTCACCGCATGCCCCCGTCCCGCCGCGCCCGGGCGCGCCGGGCCAGCACGTCTCGGCGGTACCACGCCACGGCGGTCCGGTCCGTCGGCGTCGTGGACGACGCGCCCCCCGGCCATGACGAGGCAACGGCCCGCGCGCGCGGCGAACTCGAGGTCGTGGGTGGTGTACACCAGTTGCCGGCACCGGCCCGTCCCCGGCAGGGAGAGCAGCAGATCCTGGACCTCCAGGGTCCAGTCCAAGTCCAGCAGGGGCGTCGGCTCGTCGGCGACGAGCAGCGCCGGGTCGGTGGCGAGCACGGTGGCCAGGGCCAGGCGCTGGCGCTGCCCGCCGGAGAGGTCGTAGATGCTGCGGTGCGCCAAGCCCGCCAGGCCGTGCTGCGCCAGCAGGTCCTCGGCGGCCCGCCGCCGGACGCGACGGTTATGGATGGTCCGGCGCAGGGACAGCTCCATGTCCTCGCCCGCCGTGGGCATGACCAGCTGCACCAGCGGGTCGGTGAACATGAACCCGGTCCGGGACCGCACCTCGTTCGTGCGCTCCACGGTGTCCAGCCCGTGCACCGTCACGGACCCGGCGCAAGGCTGGACCAGCCCGTTGAGCAGCCTCACGAAGGTGGACTTGCCCGAGCCGTTGGCGCCGACCACCAGTTCGGTGATCGTGACGTGCACGGGGCCCAGGACCCGCAGCGTACCGGGCACGGCCCCGGTGTCCTGCCCGGGCGCAGGGGCGGAACCGGGGAGGTCGACGACGGCGCCGCGCACCTCGATGACCGGGGCCGGCTCCTGGGTCCCGTTGCCCGCGGTGAGCACGTCGCTCAGAACCGGCGCAGGGCCAGGGTGGGGAAGGCCCGGATCACGGTGGCGGCGACCGCCGTGGCCATGACGTTCTTGATGACGTCACCGGGCCAGAAGACCATGTCGGCGGCGATGCCGGTGGCCAGGTCCAGCTCCAGGGCGAACATCATGCCGGCAATGCCCATCGGGTGGGTGAAGACGAAGGAGACCACCATGGCGCACAGGAACACCAGGGCTCACCAGCCGAAGCCCATCCGCCCGTTGCCGCGGGCCGCGGCGGCCCGGCCGCGGCGCAGCACCAGGGAGGACAGGGCGCCGGTCAGCCCGGCGGCCAGCGGGAAGGCGAGCAGGTAGCCCGCCGAGGGCCCGGCCAGCACGCCGATCCCGGCGTTGAATCCGGAGAACACCGGCAGGCCGGCCAGCCCGGCCACGAGGTAGAGCAGGACCGCCAGGAAGCCCAGGCGCGCTCCGAGGATCAGGCCGGTGAGCATCACGGCGAAGGTCTGCAGGGTGATCGGCACGCCGAAGCCGCCGACCGGGATGGGGGGAGCATGGAGCAGATCGCGATGAGGGCCGCGAAGACACCGGCGAGGGCGATCTGCGTGGGCACGGCCAGGGGCTTGCGCTGCACGCTCGGGACTGCTTGGCTCATGATTCTGCTCCTAACGTGCCGGACGGGACGGGCTTTATGTGAGGACTTGATGGGTTCCCCCCGCCTCGGCGGACGAAGGGCTTCGGACGTGAGACTTCTCTGCACATCATGGAGTTACGCGGCTGGGCATCGGCTGACGGGTCTTTGGGTTCGCCCGGTGCTTCGGATTGGCCAGCGCCGTGACCAGAGACATGCCGAAGACTCCTTCTGCGTCATAGAGCATGGCACTACCCACGCTCAGACCTTCGGATTCGATTCGGGACGATGCCGAGAGGCCCATCCGCAGGTCTTCTGGTAGACGCGCCATTGTCAGCGTGACATCCGCATTAATGTGTGCCAGTCCGAAATCGCCCCAATTCGAAATGACGTTGGACACGTCACCCATACAGGCCACGGTCTGAAATGCCGTTATTTTTTCCCCTTCGACAATCGGTATGGGGAAATGCCACGACTGCCGGCGGACTGGCTCATGAGCGGCGTCGACAGAGGTGACCCAGCCCCGCCCCTCCTCAAAGTAAATCCGATCATCGTTGTCTTCGGGGAGCAGTTCTGCGGGGGGAGGCTCAATCTGCGGAATTTGGCTCCACACCTGGCCGGCAGGAGTCTTTGACGGGCGAAGAAACAGGGTAGAGGAACGGGCTACCGTCTTGCCGGCTTGCTCAAAGAAGGCGTCGATTAACATCAGCCTCCGTCCCTTACGGATCACCGCGGTGTGCACCACGGACGGGACGGAGTGCGGCGGGTGGAAAAGGTCAAGGGTGAAACGAGTGGGGCGCAGCTCACTGGCGCAGAGGCCGAGGAACGCTTGCTCCGTGCCACGGGCCAGCGCTCCGCTCACAGCCATCCCACGTAGCAGGTCATTCCCCCACCCGCTCTCGGCCGCCTGCGTCGGAATGAGCCTTTCTCCGTGCGCGGATGCCTCAGTCGTGAAGAATGCGACTTTCACTTTGATGTCCTTAATTCACCGGGTCTTCGCACCGATGCAGTCAGACCGCGATGGCCTGGCCACGCCGATGTACAACGTGATGATGCGTGCTCCCTGCTCAGGCGGGCGCCAAGCACTCGGGAGCCGACCGCCTCAGTGAGTTCGAGGGGGTCGATGTCCGAGCAAGAGAGATCGGTCTCAGGAAAGGGCCGGTCCGCGATGTAGCCCAGCCGGCCTCGTTCATGAGGTGAGCGGCGACTGTCCTGGCGCCTACGGTGGGGCGGGACCAGGTAAGTGTCACTTGCCCGCACCCATCAGCAGGTTCAAGTAGCCTCGTCAGACAGCGGCCGGAACCTCAGCTCTGCTGAGTTCGAAGCTGGGGTATCCGGCCGCCTGTTCGTCCGCGAGTAGGCTACGGTAGCGTACGGCGCCGCCTGTATAAATCATCTGCCGAGGCCGGTCGTCTCGATTGAGATTGATGTTGTGGCCGTTGAACCAGGATTTGGTCTTGGTCATCAACACCTTGTCGTTCACCTCAGCCACGTGGTCAAGCCACGCCTGTTCAGCCTTTTTGGTGGGCTCAACCCGGGTGATGCTATTTTCGATAAGGAACTCAGCGAAGTCGGTCATCCACCCGACGATGTCCTCGATGCCGCGGGGGAAGTTGGCTGCAGCCGAGCCTGACTGCGGTCCGACGCAGATGAGAAGGTTGGGGAAACCTGCAGTCTGCACGCCCAGAGTTGTGCTGGGTCCATTAGCCCATTTCTCCTTGAGCCGGACGCCACCGCTGCCGACGAAATCGATCCGGTCGAACGCGCCTGTCACGGCATCGAAGCCGGTTGCGAACACGATCACGTCGAGTTCGATGTCACGAGGTCCGTTCTCGGTCTGGATCCTGAGGCCCGTTTCAGTCACCTCGGTGATCGGATTCTTCCCGACACTGATGAGTTCGACGTTGTCCTGGTTGTAGACCTCGTAGTACCGGGTTTCGAGTGGGACGCGCTTGGTTCCGAAGCCATGATCAGTGGGGATCAGCATGTCGGCGGTTCGCGGATCCGTGACGCGTTCGCGGATTTTCCCGGCGACGAACTCGGAGAGCTCAGCATTCGCCGCTGCATCCATCATCGTGTCCCGGTAGTTCCCCAGCCAGATCCCGAAACCAGGGGAGTCATAGAGCTCGTTCCACAGGGCGAGTCGCTCCTCGCGGCTGACATCCGTAGTCTTCTCACGCAACGGTCGATGAATGAAGCCGTTGGGGGAGTTGAAGCAGGACTGGAAGATCTCGTCGTACTTCGAGCGGATGTCATCCATGTCCTGTTGGGACAGTGGACCGTTGTGCAACGGGGCGCACCAGTTTGGGTTCCGCTGGAAAACGGT
This sequence comes from Arthrobacter sp. B0427-1-12, assembly GCF_059092905.1. NCBI lineage: Bacteria > Bacillati > Actinomycetota > Actinomycetes > Micrococcales > Micrococcaceae > Arthrobacter > Arthrobacter sp. B0427-1-12. The sequence goes on from NZ_JBNHIC010000019.1 coordinate 22,872, forward strand.
CAGCGAGTCGACGTCCTTGGCGATGGTGGAAATCACCTGGACACCGGTGGAGCCGGTTCCGATCACGCCGACCCGCTTGCCAGCGACGTCGATTCCCTCCGACGGCCAGTAGAACGTGTGGACCGTTTCGCCTTTGAACTTCTCCAGGTGGGGCAGTCGCGGCGCTGTCGGCACGGAGAGCATTCCCATGGCGGTCATAAGGAACCGGGTTGAGATGGTCCGACCATCCTCGGTTACGACGTCCCATGTTGATTGGTCGTCGTTGAAGCGGGCACTTATGACCTTGGTGCTGAACTGGATGTCCTCACGAAGCGAGAACTTGTCCGCCACGTAGTTGACATAGCTCAACACTTCCGGTTGCGGAGCGAATCGTTCGGTCCAGTTCCACTCCGCGAGCAGTTCCTCGGAGAAGGAATACCCGTAGGTATAGCTCTCCGAGTCGAAACGGCAACCGGGATAACGGTTGCGGTACCAGGTGCCACCGACGTTTCCGTTCATCTCGAGGGCTGTCACCCGAACACCGAGCTGGCGGAGGCGGTACAGCTGGTACAGACCGCACATGCCGGCGCCAATGATCACGAAGTCGTAGTCCGTCTGGATAGCTTCATTCGTCTGCATGCTAATCAACATATCTGTTGATGAGCATGCCGTCAACACTAGTGTTGACAGATTTTACGTAACCGCGCATGGACGTGTCGCCGCCCTCTCCATCCCGCCCCACGTACACGTCGAATGCCCCTAGCTGCCGGATCACCTCGACGGCGACGCAATGCCGGGTCAGTCCACGCCGACCTCGCCCGTCGCTGTTGCGGTCTCTGGGCGTGCCTGCGAGGTTCCGGCGCGCTCTGTCGTGGTGTGGCAGTTCGGCCCGAGACTGTCGTGGCTTAGAGTCCGGTCTCCAATTTAGGTTTAGGCAGGGTGCAATCCTTGTCTGACCGGGATGTGGTCGGATAACACGGTCCTGTCGGTGCAAGGTCGATGCGGCCGAAGCGACTTCTGGACGATGCCTCGGTGGATGAGACCTGGTGTAAAGCGTCCGGTCTCCGGGGTCGAAAGTGTAGGTGGGGCGGGCTTCGTGGGGAGTCCCTGCTGGGTGAGGCAGGGATCGTTCACCCGCGGGGTCAATCCGGCACCGGCGCCGCTGGCTCGTAAGGGCGGATCTTCAAGCAGCCCCACCCGAAGCGGCTGTCGACCGTGGCGTGGACGAAGGGCAAAGCCGCTCCCGCGCCCATGGACGTGCTCGCGGTGGCCAGGGGTGCACCACCTCACGGTAGGAGATCCGGGCGGGCTCTTCCACGTCGATGTGCCCCGCCGAACTCGGACGGGCCGGCTGGTGAGCAGTTCGCACTGCAACGGTGGCGCCGAGGCCGCCCTGGCGATGAAAGACCGCATCGCAGGCGTAGCCGACGATGAACCGCGGTGAATTAATGCCTGACAGGCGGGACGCCAGGCCCACCATTCCCGACCTGACCATCCAATTGTTGGCGCGGAAGGTGAGAGGCTCCGGGTTCGAACTGAGGGCTAGACAGCCCAGCTCGAACCCGGAGCCTCTCACCTTCCTCGAAGGGATCCGCGCCGGTGGCGTCAAGCGTTGAGGAAGCTCCCGCCGCTTGGCAGCAGCATCTGCTTGATATCCGTGAACTCCAGGATGCCTTCGAGCCCGCATTCGCGACCCCAGCCGGACTGCTTCACACCGCCAAAGGCGTGATTCAGCGACATGCCGGCCTGGTTGATGGCAACCGTCCCAGAGCGGATCCGACGACCGATGTCCGCCGCCTCCGCGGCATCGCTGGCGTAAACGGCCGCCGACAACCCAAAGATCGTGTCGTTGGCGATGCGGACCGCGTCATCAATGTCGTCGTAGGGGATCAAAGTAGTGATCGGACCGAAGACCTCTTCCTGGGCAATACGCATCCGATTGTCCACGTCGGTGAAGAGGGTCGGCTCGAAGTAATATCCGTGCTTCAGGTGAGCGGGACGCTTGCCGCCGTAGGCCAATGTCGCGCCATCTCGGAGTGCCACTTGGACGTAGTCCTCGGTGCGCGTGCGCGCACGCTCGACGGACAACGGGCCTAGATGCGTCTCGGGAGAGAGAGGATCGCCTAGGCGCCGACTCGACAGGAAATCCATGAACGCGTCCTGGACTTCGCGGTAGCGGGAGCGTGGAGCCAGGATGCGCGAGAGCAACACGCAGACCTGACCCGTGCCGGCAGTGGCCCCATCGCCCAACGTCGACATCACCATGTCGAGGTCGGCGTCTTCAGTGATGATCGCGGGAGACTTTCCCCCAAGTTCCAGTACGGTTCGAGCGAACCGGTCCGACGTGCGCCGGATGACATCCTTCGCGATTGCCTGACTGCCGGTGACCGTCACCATGTCGATTCCGGGATGGGAGACGAGATGCTGTGTCACCTCCGTGGTCGTGGGCAAGAAGCTGATGACACCCTCCGGGAAGCCCGCCTCTGCGGCAGCATCGGCAATGAGGTGGGCACTGAGCTGGGACTCAGGGGCGTGTTTAACAATCACCGGGCACCCAGCGAGCAAGGCCGGGACGACCTTCATGCCGACGAGAGACACCGGCCCGTTGTAGGTGAGAACGGCGAGAACGGTGCCAACAGGCTCTCGACGCAGGGTCACGCCCCCGTCCGTGGATTCCCACGCGAGGTTGCGCGCTGCCTCGAGGGACGCGTTCCACGCCGCAGGAGCCGCGCCACCACCGAGCGCCTGCGAATAACCGATGGTCATGCCGGACTCTAGGACGACGGCCGGGACGATGCGCTCCAGGCGGCTTTCGATTGCTTGGCAGAATCGCTCCACGACAGCGATTCGTTCGGTGGCCGACATTCGTGGCCACGGTCCTTCGTCGAAGGCGCGGCGTGCCGCGGCCACAGCCTGATCGGCGTGCTCGATGGTAGGGGCTGACACTGTGGTCAGTGTCTGCTCAGTGGCAGGGTCGACGACATCAATCGTCGTTCCGGCGCCTGGGACCCAGTGCCCCCCGATGAAGACTCCGTCAGGGTGGGAAAGGTCAAACGCAATCTCGTGGCTAAACGTTTCGGTGTCCGACTTGGTGTCAAACATGGGGCTCCTTGCTTCGAACGACTAGATGGGCGGCGATGATGTCTCTGGCGCGCAGAAGCGGGCGGGTCGCCGTGACTTGTGTCACGCTCCGATCGTAGACATGCAGGGTTGGCTCGTCAACACTCACGTTGATTGAATGCTTAGTGAACTTCCGCTTTCCCCGTTGGCGATAAGCCGTGCAGAAGGATGCCGACGAAACCCTTGGCCACGTCATTCGCCGGGGTCGGTCCGTCCGGGCGGAACCAGCGGTGGCTCCAGCTGGTCATGCCGATCACGCCGTGGGCGATCACGCCGGCGGTCAGGCCGGAGCTGAGCGTTCCATCCTCGAGTCCCTGGGTGACGATGTTGCGCACGGCTTCGTAGTAAAGATCACCGAGCGCCGAAAGCTCCTGCCGCCATTCGTGCGAAACCGCTTTAGAGCTGCGGCCTTGACGCGCCGTGGGGCCGCGGCGACCGAAGTCCTCGGCGACGAAGATGTATAGGTGGGGGTAGTTCTCCGCGTAACTGCGCATGAGCAAGGTCACGGCTTTGGCAAGCTTCTCGGCGCCGGTACCCTCGCTGTCGCGAACGGCAAGAACCTCGTCGACATTCTTGCGCACCACCTCCTCTACGACTTGGCGGTACAACTCCTCCTTGGATGCCACGTAGTAGTAGAGGCTGGCCCGATCCAAGCCTGCGCGTTTGGCGATTTCGTTGAGTGAGGACCCGTCGAGTCCTTGCTCTCGAAAAGTCTCAGCCGCCGCCTTGAATAGCGCGGCCTTGCGGTCCTGGTAGACCGAGCTCTGATCCTCCGCTGCGGTCTTGCGTCGCCTGCTGATGTCACTGGCCAACATGGTCTCCTTTTCTGCCCCGGCACCTTGTAGTGCATCACGTTATCGGAGTGAGGATGTACTGGACGCGTAATCTGTCAACATGACTGTTGACAGATTACATGTTCGAGAGCCACCATGTGGTCAGAGGCGTGCCACCAGGCCCGCGACACAACAGGCTAAACGAGGAGCTGTTCACATGCCGACAAGACTGGCGGAAACCTCCGGGCGTGGGGCTCTGGCGTATATCGACGAAGCGGCCATCCAGCGCGCGATGGCTACTGTCAAGCGATTCGAAACGCTAAGCCTTGGCCTGCCTATCCGCCACGGCATGGGTCCGGTCGGCCCTCGTCGCCAGGCGCCGCAGCACTTTATGGTACGGGACGGGGGCGATGCTGCGATCGCGCCGGACACCATGAGTGCGCATGGGTTCTCCTTCAGTGATGATGTCCTGCTGATTCCGACGCACGGAACAACACATCTGGACGCGCTGTGCCATGTCTGGCAGGACGGCAAGATGTACGGGGATCTTCCGATGGAGCTCGTCACGAGCCGAGGTGCGAAACGGTTGGGTATCGAGGAAGCCGGCCCGGTGCTCACCAGGGTCTTAATCGTGGACGCGGTGCCGCGAGACCGGAAATGGCTCGACGTATCTGAGCCGGTTGACTTGCACTTCGTGCGGCAGCAGCTTTCCGACGCCGGCCTTACACCCGAACGCGGCGATGCGCTCTTCGTGAGAACCGGCTGGGTTGACGCCTGGACCGAAGGTGTTCAGGACCAGCGCGGTTGGGGTGGCTTAGACGTTGACGCCATCGAATGGGTCCTGGAGTGCGGCTTTTCCATCATTGGCGCCGACAACATCGGAGTTGAGATGTCCCCGGCTACCGACCCGACCTGTGCTGTCCCTTTGCACGTTGGCCTGTTGCGCGATCACGGCGTCTACTTCGCCGAACTGCTCAATCTCGAGCATTTCCGGGGCGGCCCTGCGGTTGCCGGAATGCTGATGATCGCTCCTCTGAACATCGTGGGTGCGACGGCCAGCCCCGTGGCGCCCATGGTGGTGATCTGAGTGACGTCTGACGTTGTCATCTCCGGCGTGGGGGAGGTGCACCCCGTTAGGTCATCCGGGCGGCGGGTCCACAGTTTGCTCCTGGAGGCGATCGACGCGGCGCTGGCCGACGCGGGGATTGACGCGGCACAGGTCGATGGGGTCGTGACCGAATCCAAACTCACTCCCGCGGCCTTGGCTGCGGACACCCTGTTGCCGACGATGGGGATGACGAACGTGCGATATCAGGGGCTCAGCAGTCCGGTCGGCGCCGGTATCCTCTTGGCCGTCGCTCAAGCACATGAGGTCGTCCGGTCAGGTCTGGCCAACCATGTCCTGACCTACTTCGGCGTGGACTGGGGATCCTTCGGTTCAGGCCCCACCGGAATCCACGGCGCGATGGACGCCAAACGGGAGGTGGAATACCCCGTCGGCTTCGGCGGCCCACAGCTCTACTTTGCGACCATGGCGACGAAATACGCCGACGATTACGGGTTGGATCGCACCGAACTGGCGACGATGCTCGGCGAGGTGGCTTGCTCGGCACGCCGCAACGCCATGGCCCATCCCTACGCCCAGTTGCGGCGGGAGATCGAGCTGGGGGAATTCCTGGCCGAGGACTATTTCGCGGAGCCGCTGCGCCGTTCGGATATCTCCTTGCTGAGCGACGGTGCGGTCGCGTTCGTCGTGTCTCGTGCGGGCGCCGTTGCACCTGAAAAGCGTACGGTGAGCCTTCAGGAATGGGCTCACCGGGTCCAGTCGATCCCGGACGAGGCCTTTTACACCCAAAGCCCGGACTTGCCGAAGTTCCCCGCGGCGACGGCGGTCGCTGACGCGGTCGAACGTGCGGTTGGTGCCCCATTGGCGGACGTGGACGTCCTCGAACTGTACGACTGCTTCACCGTCGCGACAGTGGTTCAACTTGAAGCACTGGGAATCGTGGACTTCGGCAAGGCCGCTGAACTCGTGTCTGGTGGAGGGCTCGACGTGACGGGGAACCGGCCAACCAATACACATGGTGGCCTCTTGGCGCATGGATATACGCTGGGAGCCTCCCATCTGGCAGAGGCAGTGGCGCAACTGCGCCATGACGCCCGGGGCCGCCAGGTGCCGGATGCCTCGACCGCGTTCGTCGGCGCCGGACCCGGTCGTCAGTACACAGGGCTCTACCTCCGGAGGAACGATGCTTGATAACGAGGACATCTACGCGGGATGGCGTAACGGTCTGGCGGCCGGACGGATCCGCGTTACCCGTTGCTCCTCGTGTGCTGCGGTGCAGTGGTATCCGTTGTTCCGGTGCCCGCAGTGTCGGGGTGAGATGTGGGAATGGGCTGACATGGACCCCGACGGGCGCGTCCACTCATGGTGCCGCGTGCATCGGGCAACCGTCGGAATCGACGGTCTATCGGCGCCCTACGTGCTGGCCCTCGTCGAGCTGTCCCAAGCGCCCGGAGTTCGGATCGTGGCCGTCGCACAAGATCCGGAGAACACGCCCTCCGTCGGTGATCGGGTACGCCTGACGATGCGTGACGTCGCCGGCGCCCCGAGACCCCACTTCGCCGCAGCAGCCCGCTAGCACAGTCTCAGCACGTGTTGGGAAAGCGGCCGTTTGGCTGCTGGGGTCGATGGGGTGAGCGTGGCTGTATGGCAGGTTCTTCCCCGCACCCGTATCCCTCGGACCTGACCGGCGAACAGTGCGAGCTGGTCGCGCCCTTGGTGCCGGTCCAGACCGGCGGCCGCCCGCCGGTTCATCCGCGCGGGCGGATCGTGGAGGCGATCCTGCACGTGGACCGGAGCGGGTGTGCGTGGCGGATGCTACCGCACGACTTCCCGCCCTGGGACACCGTGTACCGGTGCTTCCAGCGCCGGAACGCGGACGGCACCACCGAGGTGATCCACGACGCGCTGCGTTCTGCCGCTCGGGCCGCTGCCGGGCGGGACCCGGAGGCCACGGCTCAGGATCGTGGACTCCCAATCCGTCAAGGGCGCCGACACCGTCGGGGCGGACTCGCGCGGGTACGACACCGGGAAAAAGACCGACGGGCGCAAGCGCCACCTCGTCACCGACACGATCGGCCTGCTGGTCGCAGTGCTGGTCACCGCGGCCAGCTAAGCAGGACCGCGACGGCGGGCGCCTAGTCTTGGACAATGCCCGGGCGAAGGCGCCCTCCATCGCGTGTGTCTTCGCCGACGGCGGCTACGCCGGCAGGCTGGTGGGGACCGCCCGTGACCTGCTCGGGACCGCCCCGCAGATCGTGGCCAAAACCGCCGGCCAACACACCTTCGAGGTCCTGCCCCGGCGCTGCCGGTGCCTGTCCTAGGACTATGAACGGCTCCCCGAACACGCAGAGGCCATGGTCAGGTGGGCCATGATCGGGCTAATCGCCCAGCGCCTGGCACCCGCCCCGGGCAGAGGGTCCTGGCAATCCGCCAGGGCCGCCTGATCCGCTTTCCCAACACGTTCTCAGGGGGAACCATCGCGGAGGACAACGAAGAGCCCCTCGGCTTCCGCGGTGACCGTGCCGTCCGGGCCGACCAGCCGAGCAGACAGGAACCGCTTGCGGCCCTCCTCCCGGTCGACGGTCGCGTCGACGACGTAGTCGACGCCGGGCAGTGTCACGCTGCGGTAATCGGTGCGGAGATAGGCCGTCCTGGCGGGGGACTCCCGGTTCGTGTTTGAGAGCCGTCCGAGGATCTCGTCGAAAAGCAGCGGGATGATCCCGCCGTGAACGGCACCGCGTCCTCCGACGTGGGCAGCGGTGAAGGTGACGTTCGCACGGATTGCATATGTGGTCCACACGGTGATGTGCGAGGGCACCAGGGATGGATGGCCACGCCCAGGGAGGTCATGGCGTTGGCCGCTGTACCCCTGGCCAAGGGGAACACGGGCCGGTTCCAGGGCTTCGGCTACTTCCCTCAGCTTGCGGGCCGCGCCCGCAAGGGTAGCGGCATCGGCCCTGGACGTCGCCGTGATCTCCTGGACCTTGCGCAGCTCATCGAGTAACTGGGCATACTCGCCACCACCGCCCTCAAAGGTGAGGTCGGGATACCACGGATCGATGCGGATGTTCCGGCCCGAGTCTGGCGCGAGACCGAGGAATCGGTCGATGTCTGCGGGGCTGGCCGTCATGTTTTCGAGCACGTCATCCAACCTCGCGCCGATCTACCAGGAGACGGTCGCCCTCGATCGCCGGGACAAACTCGAAGCCACACCGGACTCGAAGGGCCTGGCTTACGTCATCGAGGATCGTGTTCCACTTGCTAGGTTCGGTGCCCTCGACCTGTAGCGTGAGGTCGTCACGGCCAGTCGTGCGGGTGACGATCAACTGGTACCGCGCGCTGAAATTGTGGCGGGCGAACACTGTCTTGACCGAGCCGGGGACGACGAACATGCCCTTAACCTTGGTGATGTCGCCGACCCGGCCAACGATGCGACCGATCCGCGGAGATGTTCGTCCGCAACCGCACGCGTCGGGGTTCAGCGTGTCGATCAGATCCCCGGTGCGGAGTCGGACGATCGGCAGAGCCCGCCGTTCGGGGTCCGTGACGACTAGCTCGGCCGGCCGGTCTGGAGACGCCTCAGAGGTGGGTTGTCCGGTGTGGGGGTCGATCAACTCGACGTAGACATCGTCGCGAATATGCATGCCCGGTTCGACGCCACATTCGACGGCCACTGGCCCGACGTCACCGGTCCCGTAGAACTCGCGCACTGTGACGCCGTATTCGTGCAGGATTCGCTCCTTCTCACGAGGATCATGAAGCTCGCCCATGACGATGGCCCGCTTGAGGGGCAACTGGCGACCTTGATCCCGGGCCGTGTCGAGGAGATGAACGAGGAAGGTCGGGAACGCGAGGATCGCGGTGACGCCGAGTTGCTCGATGATCTCGATGTGGCGCTGCGTGTCGCCCGAACCGCCCGGTACGACGGTAGCACCGATCTTCTCCAGGCCCTTGCCAAGGATCGAGCCGGCGATGACCCAGTTGTAGAGCGTCGTCTGGTCGACGACATCGGAAGAGGTGAATCCACCGGTCCGCATCGTATCGGCATATCGCTCGGCGATGGCGTCAATGTCCTGACTGGTGAGAGGAACGAACATCGGTCCGGGGGCGACGAAGCACCAAGCGATCTCTTCCTTCTCGACGGCTAACCGGTCCCCGTAAGGGCGGCCCGGTTCGACTGCTTCAATCAGGATCTCCTTGCTAAGCAAGGGGACCGATGCCCACGTGTCAGCGGTGATCTCGAGGCCTGCAAACTCGCGTTTATACGCCGGAGCATCCTGGGCCAACGTCGCCACCTCGAACGCTCGTTTGGGGGAACGCTGGTTGAGAAACTGGGGGTTCTTGCTCATCGATTCGCCGCGCTTTCAAGAGGAGTTTAGGATTTGTCTCATAGACTGCCATTCTTGCAGACACTCCGTCAACGATAGTGTTGAAAATCGTTCCCGCGGCCGCGCGCTCGGCCTTGTACTCTCTGCTTTTATGGGCCACCTTCGCTCAGCATCCTCCGGAGGCGTACTCATGGGCCCGGTCAAGTCTGGTTGCGGCATGGTCCCGTCCCGCCCGCCATTCAAGGCTGCAGCCGTGCGTTGCTTCTATTCCTCACCCTGCCCCTGTTGTGCGCTGGCGGCCTCGATGGCCTTCATGGGCGCGGGGCAATCGGCTGCATTCGAAACCTTCCCTGGGCCACAGTGCTAGGCGTTTTCATACCTGCCGCGCACGCTGCCGAAGGGTCCTGTGTCGAATTTATCAACTAAAGTGTTGACAAGCGAAGCGGTGTGGGCCTAGGTTCGTGGCATGACCGTTACTAAGGATTCCGCGACCGTGGATGTGCCGCTGTACCGCATCGCTCAAGGGCGCTCCGGCGACAAGGGTGACACGTCGGACATCACGGTGTTTTTCACGAGCCGCGAACTATACGACCTAGTGGGCCCACAGCTGACCGAGTCCGTGGTGCAGGAATTTCTTTCACCGCTCGTTCATGGAGGGGTGCAGCGATACCAGCTGCCAAAGCTGTTCGCCTTGAAGTTCGTTTGTCACAAGGCGCTCGGTGGCGGTGGTTCCAGCAGCCTGCGCAGTGACAATCTCGGCAAGTCGATGGCCTCAGCGCTGCTGCGTTGGGTTGCCCGTGACGTGCCGGCCGACCTCGCGACGGCGAGCCCCTTGTTTGACGGCCCGACCGCAAACCACGATGAACAGGAGCAACGATGAGTTCCCAGGTGCGACTTGCAGCAGGGCAGGCCTTCTATGGAGATGCGTCCAGGCCCGCGCATCGAACTTTGGAGTCGACCGAGGTCGACTTCATGGCCTTCGATGCGCTTGCCGAGCTGACACTGGCGATCCTGTCCAAAGACAGGAGCCGAAACCCCGAGTCTGGCTTCGCCCGCGACATGCCGCTGCTGTTCAGTTCCCTGTTGCCCCTGGCACGAAAGTCTGGTGCGACCCTGCTGAGCAATGGCGGAGGCCTCAACCCTCTGGCTGCTGCGCGGGCCGTCGTTGACCGCTGTGCGGCCGAAGGGCATGGAGACGTGGTTGTCAATGCACTGACGGGTGACGACGTCCTCGATAAGCTGAATGAGTGGCATGCGGCCGGTGTGGAGCTGTCGGACCGCGACAGTGGCCAACGGTACGAGGACCTGCCCGCCAAACCGATGTTCGCCAACGTTTATCTCGGCGCCGAATCCGTCAACCTGGCCCTGCAGGAACCGGCCGACTTCGTGGTCACGGGCCGCGTCACGGACACGTCCCTCTACCTGGCGCCGCTGATTTCACGTGGGATCATCGATTCCTGCGATCCGAACCAAGTGGCCCGGGGCATCCTGGTGGGCCACCTCCTCGAATGCGGCGGCCAGGCATCCGGTGGGAACTTCAGCGGTGACTGGTGGAACGTTCCGCGCCTCGAGGACATCGGCTATCCCATGGCCGAGGTCGACGCCCACAAGATCGTTGTCACTAAGCCACCGACGACCGGTGGCCGGGTTAGCAGAGCGACCCTGCAAGAGCAGCTGTACTACGAGATCCACGACCCCACGACCTACCTGACTCCGGATGTGACGGCTGACTTCTCCGAAGTAGACCTCATCGAGGTCGGCCAGGATCGCGTTGAGGTCACCGGAGTCAAGGGGCGGCCCGCCCCGGATACACTCAAGATGACGGCAGGGCTCGCTGATGGTTACCTCGCGACCGTGTCGCTGCCGTTCGCGTTCCCCTACGCCCTGTCGAAGGCGGAGCGAGCTGCTGACATCCTGCTCAAGCAGGCCAAAATTGAGCAGATTCCGGTGCGCGAAAGCCATGTGGAGTTCGTTGGCGTGAACTCCCTGCACGGCGGCATGGCCACGGTCCCCTCGGCAGACCAGAATGAGGTCATCATGCGGGTATCAATCCGCACCGATTCGCGCGAGGCCGCCACAGCGTTCACCAAGCTCCTGCCTCCACTGGCGATCAACACCTACCCGTTCGTCGGCGGCCTGCGCGGCGGTTCCGTCGTGAGCCAGGTGTTGCACGAGTGGAGCGTCCTGGTCCCGCGAGACCTCGTCTTGCCGGATGTTCGAGTCACGCGGGTGATCCATGAGTGAGCAGGCCGCGCCGCTCGTCCTTGCGGAAAAAAATGGCCACACGGTCGTTCTGACTCTGAACCAGCCGAAGCGTAAAAACCCGCTCAGCGATGAAGCGATCCGAGCGCTTACGGCCGAACTGCAGTCCGAAGGCGTGCGGTCGGCGGGCCTGGTGGTGCTGAGAGGAGCCGGCGGCGCCTTCAGTGCCGGTGGTGACATTGCGCAGTTCCACGACTCCTTGACCGACGTCGCCTCCGAGCAATTCCACGGCACCACGGAGTTCCGGGACATGCTGGCGGCACTCGAAGCTGTGGAGGCAATTACGATCGCCGCCGTCGAGGGTCTCGCCCTCGGTGGCGGCTGTGGCCTGACCGCCGCCTGCGACTTCGCCTTCGCGGCCGATTCGGCGAAATTTGGGTGTCCGGAGATCAAGCTGGGCGCCTTTCCGATGCTGATCGCGCCAGCATTAGTCCGGGCCATCGGACCACGTGCCACTCTGGCCCTTTCGGTCATGGGGAACCCCATCGGCGCTGCAGAGGCTCAAGCCATTGGCCTGGTGCAGAACGTGGTGCCTTCCGTCGAGTTCGAAGACTTCATCACCGGGTTCCTTGAGTCGGCCAACGCTGTTCCGGCTGATGTGTTGCGGTGGGGCAAGATGGCGATCCGCTCAGCGATGACCTCCGATTATCGCGGTGGCCTCGAAACGGGCTCGTCGCTTCGCGCGCTGCTCTTCGCTTCCCCGGCCTTTCATGGAGGAGTCACGAACTTCATCAATCGCAAACAGGGGTGAACAGGTGCGCACGTTCGAGTCAGTAGAAGAGCTTATTCGGAGTGGCCCGCCAGGGCGTGCCGTGGTCGTTGAGCCGTATGCCCGCGAGGCGGTCGAGGCCATCGTTGACGAAGTCCGCGAGTTCGGAAGCTCGGCCTACCTTGTTGGAGATGAATCCCGCATTCGGAGCGAATTGAACGCGCTTCACGCCGCGAGCCTAGATATTGAGGTTATCGCCTCAAGGAATTCAGCGCATGCGGTGGCCACCGCCGTGGGGCTGGTCAAGGAGGGCTGCGCAGACTTCGTCGTCAAGGGTTCCCTCGCGACTGCCACGCTCCTGCAGGGGATGCTCGGGCGCGATCGACTGGGTACCGGGCGGGTCGCCAGTCACCTCTATGTGATTGAAGCGCCCGCCTACCGTGGTCGCATGATCGCGATCACCGACGCCGGCGTCAACATCCATCCTGACCTAGCGACGAAAGCCGACATTATCCGGAACTCGATCGATGCACTGCGCCTTCTGGGCATCGACATTCCGAAGGTTGCCGTCCTTAGCGCGGTTGAACTGGTGAAGCCTGAACTGCCGAGTGCCACTGACGCTGCTCTCTTGGCAGTTATGGGGCGTCGCGGGCAGCTCGGTCGGCTCGAGATTGACGGTCCGTTGTCGATCGATGCGGCGATGCTGCCCGCGGCTGCACGGGATAAGTCATTGACCGGGGCCGTAGCCGGACGGGCCGACCTTCTGGTCGCACCGGAGATCAATGCCGCGAACATGACCAGTAAGGCTCTCATCGGCGAGACAGGACGTGCCATGGGCGTCATCCTGGGTACGCAGGTCCCTATTGCCTTACCGAGCCGAGGGGATTCACTCGAGACCCGCAGGCTTAGCTTAGGTCTGGTCTCGTATTTGGCCCTGCAGTCTGCGGAGCGGATACCGATGGACGCAGCAGTGCGCTAGTTCTGGCTCCGAGAAATCATCGGTGGCCCTGATTTCCTAGCGGAATCCGATGTGTTAACGCCAACCGAAAATTAGGGCTATTTCTGCCAACTGAAAATGGGGCTACTTGTGTGCTGTTCTATTGTGCCGGAGGTCTGGCGCTGGTTGGCGGAGGCGACGGTGGGGTCACCGAAGACTTCGTCCCACCGGCTGAAGGCCAGGTTGTGGGTCAGGACCAGCGATGCGTATTCGTATCTGGGCGAGACGCGTTGGAAGAATAGGTTCGCCGAGTCCCGGTCGAACGGGATGTATACGACCTCGTCGACGATCAGCAGCTCGTAGCGGCCGAGTTTGGCCAGTAGTTTCTGGGGCAGGCGGCCGCGTCCGTGGGCCTCGGCCAGGCGGGCGACCCATCCGGGGGCGGTGTCAAACAGGACCCGGTGCCCTGCGCGGGCAGCCTTGATCCCGATCCCCACGGCCGAGGTGAGCCTTGCCTGTGCCGATAGGCCCGAGCAGCACGACGTTCTTGGCTTCCTCGAGGAAGACCCCCGGTGCCTAGGTGCGCCACGAGGTTCGCGTCGGCGGCCGATTGGTGGTCGAAGTTGAAATCTTCGATCGTATTGGCTCCCGGGAAGCGGGCGGCCCGGATCCGTAGGGCCACTCTGGAGGCCTCGCGTTCGGCGACCTCGTGCCTTAGGACGGGGGCCAGGTATTCCTCGTGGGATCAGGCCGCGTCCCGGGCCCGGTCGCTTAGACAATATGAGGTGAGATCCCCGGTTCGGGCATTCTGCCCGCCGGGATGGCCATTATCGCCGGGCGGTCCCGCGGCGCCTGCTTGACAGGCAGCGTCCGGTGTGGTTGGAATGCGGCGCCGCGGGTCCTGAATCCCGGCGGTGATGTCCATCTGTCCGGACGGGCAGGAAGCGGGTATGAAGTATCAGGGCCGGGGCCTTTGTGTCACGGGTTCCGTGGGTTGCCATTGATCTGGCCCGTTGGCTTGGCCGGTCGGTCGGGGCTGCAATGGTAGTGCCACACGTGAGGCTTGGGAGGTCCCGGCTATGATCGAGCATACTTTCATCGGCCTGGATGTTCACGCGGTGAACATTGTCGGCTGCGCGTTCACCCCGGGAACCGGGGAAATCGTGCGGCAGACCATGGCCGCAGACCCGGGCGGTGCTGGCCTGGACGCGCCGCTTCGATCCGCCGGTCAAGGCCGTGTATGAGTCCGGTCCGGGCGGGTACGTCTTGGCCCGGTTCCTGCAGGATGCCGGCGTCAACTGTGTGGTTGCCGCGTCCTCGAAGCTGCTGCATGCTCCCGGGGACCGGGTGAAGACCGACCGGCGGGACGCATGGGTCCTGGCGGAGATGCTCGCGGTTGGCGCCGTCACCGAGGTGCGCATCCCGGATGCTGCAACCGAGGCGCTGCGGGATCTGTCCTTAGCTGCGCGCGGCCGCGGCCCGGGACCTGGCCCATGCCCGCCAGTATGTCAATGCGATCCTGCTGCGCCACGTCCTCCGCTACCCGAGCCAGAACAGGTGGACCCAGGAACATACCGGGTGGCTGCACCGGCAGCGCTTCGAGGACCCGGTGCTGCAGTTCGCCTATGAGGCCGACGTTGAGCAGGCGGAACTGCTCGCCGCACGCCTGCGGCGCATCGACCGGCAGGTGACCGCAACGGCGGCGCAGTGCCGGTACGCGGCGGTGATCAATGCGCTGATGTGCCTGCGCGGCATCCAGACCACCGCCGGGTTCGGGCCCGCGGTTGAGATCGGGGACTGGACCCGCTTCACCGGCTCCTCCATCGGCTCCTACCTGGGGCTGGTGCCCAGCGAGCAGTCCTCCGGGCAGTCCCGGCACCAGGGATCGATCACCAAAGCCGGGTCCACCTACGCCCGCAGACTGCTGGTTGAAGCGGCCTGGCAGCACCCCCGCCCCTACTCACGCCCCGGCGTACGGCTGCTGCGGCAGCTGGACCTGGTTGACCCGGCCACCCGGATCCGGGCCCTGAAAGGCAACCGGCGGCTGCACCGGAAATGGGAGCACTTCGACGCCCGCAGGAAAATGTCCGTCAAGGACGGTTTGCTCCTGGGCACCGAAAAGCGCGCCGATGCGGCCCTGCGGGACCTGGCCCCGACCGTGTGGCGGACCCGCCCGGCCGGTGACGGGTCCAAGGGAATCCGCGACTATGCGTGGGCCCGGGTGCGGATCAACGGCGCCGAAGACGGGAAGGCCGAGCATTGGCTGCTGGCCCGCCGGTCCCTGGCCAGCCCTTCCGAGATCGCCTACTTCCTCTGCATACGCCCAAACGCACCGCCCTGGCCGACATGGCCCGGATCGCCGGGATCCGCTGGGCCGTCGAGGAAACCTTCCAGACCGCCAAGGGCCAGGCCGGACTCGATCACTACCAGGTCCGCCAATACACCGGATGGTACCGGCACATCACCCTGGCCATGCTCGCCCACGCCTTCCTGACCGCTGTGAAGGCCAAAAAGGGGGCGCCGGAACCGGGCCGGAAGGCCTCATAGGCCTCTCCCTGCCCGAAATCCGTCACCTGGTCACCCGCCTCGCCTGGGCCTTCATTCCCCACCCCGACCACGTCCTGACCCGCTCCCACTGGCGCCGAAAACGCCAACACAACGCCCAAAGACACCACTACAGAAAACGGCAAAGCAGAAAATAAACGCGACTGTAGTACTAGCCGCAAGTGGATTGCCGCAATTTACTGGGGGAGCGTTGAGTGTGCTGTTTCTTTCAAGAAGAGTGCGGTTACAAATCCAACGCTGGCGGCAATTACCAGTAGTAGGGCGGGAACCATATTGCTTCCCGTGGTGGTGGCTAGAAACTCCGCAAGGAAGGGCGTGCTTCCTCCAAAGACAGCGGCTCCGAAGCCGGTAGAGATTGCGGTGCCACGGTATCGAACTGTCGTCGTGAACAGCTCCATCTGCGCCGGTAGCAGCATGGCTGCTCCAAGGGCAGCCGGGAATACCAAGATCAGCTGACCCAAAACAGCGAAGAGGAATGTCCCGTGAGCGATCAGCAGGAACGCCGGGTAGGCAATAACTCCGAAGCTGATCGTCGACGCCAGGAGTGTCTTCTTCCGCCCTATGCGATCGCATACCCTGCCTGCAATGGGAAGCAGACAGAACAATGCGGTTGCATAGATCCCAGTTGCAATGAGCGCGAGTTCGCGCGGAAGCTCAACATGGCCGGTCAAATAAGTCGGAAGATAGCTGATCAGAACGTAGAACGCAGTGGAATTCATTGCCATCACGCCGATGGCAAGAAGCACTAGACGAATGTACGCAGCGGGAGAGGAATCTGAGCCAGAAGGGGCGCGATCCCTTGAGGCAGAGGATTCGAGAAATCTGCGCTGCTTTTCCTCTTGCGCTGCGATGAACTGCGGAGTCTCAGACACTCTCGTGCGGATGTAGTAACCGATCAACCCCAACGGTGCCGCGATCAGGAAAGGAATGCGCCAGCCCCAACTCGCCATCGATTCATCGCTCAGTGCCGTGTTCAGGAAGTAGGCCAGGGCCATGCCGGCGACCATAGCTGCTACGGTCCCGCCTTGAATCCAGCTCATGTTGGTAGCGCGCTTCCCGTCCGCCGAGTGCTCGGCGACGAATGCCCCGGCGCCCGCGATCTCTCCGCCTGCGGATAGACCCTGGACAAAGCGCAGGAGGAGCAGGGATATCGGTGCGGCTATTCCGATCGCGGAATAGGTGGGAAGCAGACCGATGGTTACGGTGGCGACCGACATCGTAATCAGAATCCATGCAAGAGTCCGTCGCCGGCCCCATTTGTCCCCGAGCCATCCGCAGATCACACCTCCGATGGGGCGGGCAAAGAAGGCCAGGCCGAAGATGGCGAAGGTCGACAGGAGGCCAACGGTGGGGTCATCGGCAGGAAAGAACGTCGAGGCGACAACTGTCGCGAAGAAGCCATACACCGCAAGGTCGAAGTATTCGACGAACGTTCCTATGGAGCCCGCCAGGATCACTCGCTTCAGGCTGCCAGGCCGTTCGTCCTGATTTCGTTCTGTTGAATGAAGTGATGATGTGGATGTGTTTGATGTAGCCATAATCGCCTTTCATGGAACGCTCCATTGCGCCAGTCCAGTTGGAAGGGAATGCCACCTAGAGACCATGTTGAATCGCAGGCGAGGTCTAATGCAGACCGTTGTTCCCTCAGGCAGGGCAGGGATAGTATCGTCTGCCGCCGCCTTCACTGGATGCTATAGAGCCTCACCTCGACGTGTCAACAGTAGTGTTGATTGCATATGAATCCTCGGTTACAGTCGGGGTCTAACATCCCTAGTTAGGAAGTGACCCATGATCAGAGAAGCTGTCATCGTCTCCACGGCTAGGACGGCCATCGGGAAGGCCTATCGCGGGGCCCTTAATGACACCACCCCTCAGCAACTGGCCGCCCACGCTATCAGCGCAGCGATCCAGCGTGCCGGCATCGATGCCGGGGAAGCTGAGGACATCGTGTTGGGTTGCGCTCTGCAGGAAGGCGCCTCCGGCCTCAACATCGCACGGCAGGCGGCCTTGCGCGCCTCTCTGCCCGTCACGGTCCCGGGCATGAGCATCGACCGTCAGTGCGCCTCCGGCCTGATGGCAGTGGCCACTGCCGCCAAGCAAATCATCGCCGACGGGATGACCGTGACCATCGGAGGTGGCGTGGAATCGATTTCTCTGGTCCAGAACGACCATGCCAACCGTTATCGAACTCAAGACCCCTGGCTGGTCGAACACCTGCCCCAGACTTATATGCCAATGCTCGAGACTGCCGAGATTGTCGCGGAGCGCTACGGGATTACGCGAGAGGCCCAGGACGCTTACGCGCTGCAGTCTCAGCAGCGTACCGCCCAGGCCCAGCGGGCCGGCCTCTTCCAGGATGAAATCGCTCCCCTAATCACGACCAAAGTGCTCACTGACAAAACCTCGGGGGAGACCAGTGTCCAAGAGGTATGCCTCGACCAAGACGAGGGCAATAGGCCGCAGACCGACCTGCCCTCCCTGTCGGCCTTGCGCACGATTCTGGCAGATGGCCAGGTAAGTAACCGGGCAACCGTCACGGCCGGTAACGCCTCCCAACTCTCCGATGGCGCCGCGGCGTGTGTGCTGATGGAGAAGACGCACGCTGAACGTCGAGGCCTAGAGGTCCTTGGCACCTATCGGGGCATGGCGGTGGCCGGATGCGGCCCGGAAGAGATGGGTATCGGCCCGATATTCGCTGTCCCAAAACTGCTGAAACAGCACGGTCTGTCGATCGAGAACATCGACCTGTGGGAGCTCAACGAGGCCTTCGCCTCCCAGGCCGTCTACTGCCGCGAGTCCTTGGGAATCGATCCCGACCGGTTCAACGTCAACGGCGGAGCCATTTCGATTGGCCATCCTTACGGAATGTCAGGCGCCAGAATGATCGGCCATGCCCTGCTGGAAGGGCGCCGTCGCGGAGCGCGATACGTCGTAGTCACCATGTGCGTCGGAGGCGGCATGGGCGCGGCCGGACTATTCGAACTCTAAGATCCCAGGAGAAAATGTCGTGAAGATTGTTGTTTTGGCCAAGCAGGTTCCGGACACCTGGTCGGACCGCAAGATCGATTTGGGGACCGGTTTGTTGGACCGGGCGGTGTCGGAGCCGGTGCCGGATGAGATCAACGAGCGGGCCCTGGAGAACGCGTTGGCGTATAAGGACCAGAACCTGGACACCGAGATCGTGGTGGTGACCATGGGTCCGGAGGATGCGACCAAAACGCTGCGCAAGCTGCTGTCGATGGGCGCTGACTCGGCGGTGCTGGTCACCGACGAGGCCCTGGCTGGCTCGGACATGGTCCAGACCGCGAGGGTGCTGGCCGCCGCGATCGGCAGGATCGGGGCGGTGGACCTGGTGGTGGCCGGCAACGAGGCCACGGACGGGCGCGGCGGGATGGTCCCGGCCATGGTCGCCGAACTGCTGGGGTGGCCGGTGCTGCCGGGGCTGGACACAGTGGCCATCGCCGCCGGGTCCGTGTCCGGTGTCGCCCAGGTGGACGGGGGCACGCTGTCGTTGTCCTCGCAGTTGCCGGCGGTGGTGTCGGTGACGGAGAAGTCCGCCGAGGCCCGGTTCCCGAACTTCAAGGGCATCATGCAGGCCAAGAAGAAGCCGCTCCAGACGTGGTCGCTAGCCGAGCTGGGGATCGCCGCCGGACCGGAGGCGGCGTCCGTGCGCTCGGTGATGGTCTCCGCGACCGCCCGCCCGGCCAAGGAGGCCGGGCCGAAGATCACCGACGACGGCACCGCCGCCGCCCAGCTGGCCGAGTTCCTGGCTGCCAACCGGCTCGTCTGACCGGTTTCCCACGGGACCGCCTGCCACGCAGTGAGGCCCCTGCTGATTGCCCACGTGCTGAAGACTTGAAGGAAGAGCATCCATGACTGCTGGAAACGTCCTTGTGTTGATCGAGACCACCGGGGCCGGGGACCCGAAGTCCACCGCGGCCTCGCTGTTGGGCGCGGCCGCGGCCCTGGGCACCCCGGTGGCCGTGGCGGTGGCCGCCCCGGGCCGGGGTGAATCCCTGGCGGTCCGGCTCGGGGAGCTGGGCGCGGCCCAGGTGTACCTGGCCGAGGCCGAGACCGCCGGCACCGAGCTGGGCAGCGCGCAGGTCGGTGCCCTGGCCGACGCCATGCAGGCCTATTCGGCCTCCGTGGTGCTGGTGCCGGCGACCAACGACTCGCGGGCGGTGGCCGGGCGCCTGGCGATCGTCGCCGGCGGCTCGGTCGCTGCCGACGCGGTCGGGGTGCGCTGGGACGCCGAGGGCCAGGAGGTCATCGTCACCCACGCGGTGTTCGGCGGGGACTTCACCACCGAGTCCACCGTGGAGGGCGGGCTGATGATCATCACCGTCCGCCTCGGGGCGATCGAGGCCCGCGCCGAGGCCGTTGCCTCCCCCCAGGTCACTACCGCGCCGGTGTCCACCGCCGCCGCCCCGGGCGCGCGGATCGAGGCGGTCACCGACGCGGCGACCGAGACCGGCCGGCCGGCGCTGCGCGGGGCCAAGGCCGTGGTCTCGGGTGGGCGCGGGATGGGCTCGAAGGAGAACTTCGTACTCGTGGAGCAACTGGCCGACGCCCTCGGGGCGGCCGTGGGGGCCTCCCGCGCCGCGGTCGATGCCGGGTACGTGCCGCAGTCCTACCAGGTCGGCCAGACCGGGGTCTCTGTCACCCCGCAGCTGTACGTGGCGCTGGGGATTTCCGGGGCCATCCAGCACCGGGCCGGGATGCAGACCGCCAAGACCATCGTGGCGATCAACAAGGACGAGGACGCCCCGATCTTCGACGTGGCCGACTTCGGCATCGTCGGGGATGTGTTCACCGTCGTCCCCAAGCTGATCGACGAGCTCTCTGCCCGCCAGAACTGAGCGACCGACCGGCGTGGATGCACCGCATCACCGCCTTGGCCTGACTGGCCGTACTAGAAGTGAAAGGCCACGAGATGAGCAGCGAGAAAAACACTACCGAGAAGAGCGCTCCGCGCCGCGCCCGCATGGCCAGTTACCGTCCCCAGCCGCAGCAGCAGGCAGGGCTTGGAACCGAAGCAGGTGCTCAGCTCCCGGACTCCGCAGTGCAGGTGGAGGGGGCGCAGGAATCTCCAATCGCCTCGCAGTTCCCGCCGACCAGGACTCGGATAGGCGCAGGTGCCTCGACGGCCGAAGCCGGTTCCGCGGCCCCGGCCTCTGGTGCTGCGACGGAGGTTGGCAAGGCTCCGGCCCGTCAGCGGATGGGTGCCCCGTCGTCCGCCCCTAACCAGACTGGGGCAGAGGAATCCTCGCCTGCCGCAGGTGGCCGAACGCGCCAAGGTGCAGGGGCCAGACCGGTCACTGCACCCGCTGATGCGCCTAGGGCCCCTCGGATGGCAACCCCAACGGCTCCCACCCCGAGCAGTGCTCCGGCCCCGACCGCGATTTCGAGGGCCGCCGCCCCGGTAAAGGCCACGGGAACCGCGAACACACTGGCCACCGGTGATGGCCGGGACGGTGGGGGTCGTCCTGCTTGGGTGCGGCCGGTGGCGAGCGTCGCGGGGTTCGTCCTACTCGCCCTCGTGGTGGTGCTGGCCGCCCGGTGGGCCCGGACCCTGGAACCGGTCCAGCAGTTCATCGCGACCTATGACGGGCACGCCTCCCAGCCCGAGGCCGCCCCGGCGGGGATCCCGGCCTGGCTGGGCTGGCAACACTTCCTGAACATGTTCTTCATTGTGCTGATCATCCGCACCGGCCTGCAGGTCCGGACCGAACGCAAGCCCCCCGGGTACTGGACCGCCAAGAAGGGCTCGTTCTTCTCCCCGAAGGGCAACGCCCCGAAAAAGGTCTCCCTGTCGCAGTGGCTGCACCAAGTGCTGGACGTGCTCTGGGTGGCCAACGGGGTCGCCTTCGTCGTGCTGCTGTTCGCCACCGGGCACTGGATGCGGATCGTGCCCACGGACTGGGACATCGTCCCGAACATGCTCTCCGGGGCGATCCAGTACGCCTCCCTGGACTGGCCCACCGAGGACGGATGGGTGCACTACAACGCACTGCAGGTGGCAGCGTACTTCGCCACTGTGTTCATCGCCGCCCCGCTGGCGGTCTTATCCGGGCTGCGATTCTCCACCTGGTGGCCGGAGAAGGCCGAATGGCTCAACCGGATCTACCCGGTGGAGTGGGCCAGGGCGGTGCACTTCCCGGTGATGCTCTACTTCGTGGGGTTCACGATCGTGCACGTGTTCCTGGTGTTCTTCACCGGGGCCTTACGGAACCTGAACCACATGTACACCTCCCGGGACGTCGTGGACTGGTGGGGGCTGGCCGTCTTCCTGCTGTCTCTGGTGGCCATCGCGGCGGCCTGGTTCCTCACCAAACCGCTGTTCACTACCCCCATCGCCGCCCGGATGGGCAAGGTCACCAAATAACCCGGGCCGTGTCATCCTCTCCCGGTTCGCCCGTTCCAAACACGTCATCGAACTGGACGCCGTCGCAGCAACACGCTAGGACCACACTCCCAATGCCGGCTCCAGCGTACCGCCCCGGGAATCATGCCACCGGTTCGTTGGCGGCTGATTCCGGTTCACCCCGTTGTCGGGGCCTTGAAAAACTGTTGGTTCTTCAGTCGCTTCCCACTGGGGTGGACCGCGGACTGTAGCCTGTGAAAGTGCACAAAGACGGCCTATCAGCCACCACCCGTTCCGGGCGAGGATTCGCGCTGGTGCGCTTGGGGCCCGTCAGGCGCTGACCGCGCTGATCCCTGCGGCTCATGCGTGCGGGGCCGTGGCTCTCGGCGACGGTCGCAACGGGCCGCGATCGGGTTGCCGGACCCCTACGCCAGCCGCAGTCTGGGCCGGCTGGCCGGACACGATCTGAAAGTTGTTCAGCTCTCGGGTCGGGCCTTCGATAAATCCGTGCTGCAGATCGAACTGGCCGGAGTGCCGCGCGCGGTCACGCAGACCACCCGCGAGAAACTGCTGAACGCGGACGTGGGCCTGATCCGGCAGCTGGAAAACCGGGTGGCGTCCCTGCCCAAACTCGCCGCTGAAGTTGACCAGCGCCGGGCCGAGGCCCTGTTGCGGATCGGACAGGCGACCCGAACACTGGAGACCGGTTTCAAGCACCAGGACGCGCTGGAGACCGCCCGGCAGAACGCGGCCCGGATCAATGCCGAACTGGCCGAAATGCAGGCCCCGCAGCAGGCACAGCACAGCGCGGCAGAGACGGTGGATCCGGAGCTGGCCGAACTGCAGCGGCTGCAAGCGGCCAGCTTCCCAACCCGGGCCGGCGCTGCCACCGGAACACCGGGAGCGGGGGCGGCCGAAGCTGTTCCGGTGCCTTCGCCGCCTTCATGTGGGGTGCTGTTGTCTATCGTTGGAGCTCCGCCCGGCTGGGTGCTGCCGGTGCCGGATGGCTGGTGTGGGCTCCATGCTGGGGCGGGTTGGCGAAGACGGCGGTGGGGAAGCCTTGGGCGGCCAGAGCGGCGGCCTGCCGGGCTTCAAATGGGATGCTTTCCTGTTCGGTCCTGCCGGTGTTCAGTTTGCTTTGGGAGGGGTCCAGTCCGAGGACCTTGGACTCATGGCGTTGCTGGGCTTTGAGGATGAGATCGTCAACGTCCGGTGCCTGCAGGCAGCGCTGGATGGCGTCGTTGGTGGGGTGGCCGCCATCAGCACGTCGAGGGATTCGGCGGCGGTGAGGGCCTGGTAGTAGATCATGTAGTCCGGGCCGCTGATGTCGCGGCTGAGGTAGAGGGAAATGTCCGGGTAGTGGCCGTCGTTGAGGATGTCGATGGAGGCATCGGCGACGGCCTGGTCCTAGGCACGGCGGACGTTTTGGCGGACCTGCGGCGGTGTACGAGATGCACTCCCAAGCCGGCCGCGCACGGGAGGCCCAGCGCCTTCGTGCCGTGGTCACACAGCAGCTCGCACCCTTCACCGCGACCATGCCCAAACCCGTCCCGGTCGGCGCCGGGCACAGTCCATCAGTTGAAAGCCCGTCAGCCGGTGCCGGCGCCGGTGTAAGCGTCGGGCCCACAGCCGCCGACATCGGACGCCGGGGCATAGCCCCGGTCCGTCCCGGCTCCGTTGTCCCATCCACACCCGTTGTCCCGGCCACACCCGAAAAGGCCAGGACCGGCCGGCACCACGGCCCGGACACCAGCCTTGGCACCGGAGCGGTGCCGGAGCGCTAAGACCGGGGCCGCTAGGACCGCACGAGGAACCACTACGAGAGGTAAGTGCCGATCATGAGCGAATCAGACGGCATTGACGATGTAGTGGAAGGCGGTCTGCGGCAGTCCCTGATGACCGCCTCACGGCTGGCCGAAACCCTGGCCCGGATGCGGCAGGAATCGCTGCGCCGGCGCGAGCAACAGGACACCCGGACCGCACATGAGGCACAGGTACGGGAAGCAGCCGACCGGGCGGCTGTGCAGGGCGCCCTCGCCCCGGTGCAGAAGGAGAAGTGGTGGGAGCAGGCGCAGCCGGCAGACATCGCCCAGATGCATGCCCTGGCCGAGGGCTGGAAGGACCACGACCCCACCGCACTGGCCGCGGCCGAGCGGATCCGCACCGAGGTGAAGGCCCGCTGGGGCATCGATACCCACGACGTGGGGACGGACGCGGCATACTTGGAATCGGGCATCGAAACGATCAGCGCCGCGCAGGCCCGACGCGCCGCTGCCGCCGAGCACCAAAAGGGTATGGCACTGATCGCCGCGGCACAGGCCGAAGAACTCCGGGCCAGGGCCGACAAGCTTGCACCCGAGATGGAAAGGCACCAGGTACCCGTCGAGTACCTGAACAACCCCGCCCTGGCCCAGGCCCTGCAGACCGCCCACGACGCCAAAACGCCCGAGGCCATCGAAGCGGCCGACGCCACGGTGAAGGAACGCCTGTACCTGATCGGCAAGGACGGCATCAACGGTCCCACCGTCGAGATGCTGCGCGAAGAAACGACGGCCAGCTTCAACGGTGCCGGCGAAGAGCACTTCAAAGACGCCACGTTCGTGGAGGCGGCCAGGGAATGGCACGAAGCCAGGCTCCTGGCCGAGGGCGGCTTCACAGGCTCCCAGGAGCAGCCGCTGGAGCAGCGATACGAACGCCTTGAGGCGGAACTGTTCGCACGCATTGAAGCCATGGGACGGGAGCTGGAAAACTGCGTCACCGGCGACGACAACAGACGGCTCAACGATCAGGGCGAGAAGACCGAAAGCAGCGCCGCTGCAGAGTACGGCTCCGCCGAACACCGCGAAGCCTTCGCTGCCTCACTGGCCGGGACCGCCAGCGAGAACCAGGTCCAGGGACGCCTTGCCGCTGCACGCAGCGAGGGCACGCACCCCGGCACGGCGCTGACGCGAGGCAGAGGGGCAGCCAAGGCACGAAAGACCCGTGGTGGGACCGGTGTGGCAGCGGAACGGGTGAAAAGCGGACCCAGCCGCTGACGGCATGCGAGATGGAAATCCGCCCGCACTGGTACCGGGCAACAAAGCGTTAGCTGTCTCGACGAAGGACCGGCTCTGTGCCCGATGCACCGCGGAGGGGTAGGGGTCGTTGTTCTGCGGATGTTATTGCCGAAGGTAGTCGCGTAGGCCGGGAATGGCGAAGTCGACCTTGCCGTAGCCGGCTGATTCGATCAGTCCGGCCGCGATGAGTCTATTGCGGTACTTGGAGACCACGTTGGGTTTGGACTTGATGAGGTGTCCTATCTGGGCCGCTGTTGACGGGCCGTCCTGCTCGGCCATGGCGTGCAGGAACTGGCGGTCCTTGTCGGAGATGTCCGAGAGCGCGGACTCCACGACAACCAGGGTGTTCCGTCGCAGCGCTGCGGCGATGGCGGTCCGGACACTCTCCTGGTCCAGGGCCCGGTTGGCCTTGTCGGCCGCCATCCACAGGTAGTAGCCGACCAGCTGGATGAGGAAGGGGTAGCCTTCGGTGGCTGCTGCCGCCTCGCTGAGCAGCTCCGGGGCGACGTCGATGCCGCCTTCGCTGAAAAGGTCCCGGTAGGAGGCGGTGACTTCACCGATTGCTGCCTCATGAAGATTGATCCTGTCGGCCCGGCGCAGAAAGGTCGCCACGCCCTCGTTGAGGAGGTCGGAGACGGCCGAAGGCAGGCCGGCGAAGATCAGGCCGATGGGAAGCCCGTCACGGATGAAGTGCTGCACGTCCGCGGCCAGCTGGGAGATTTCGCTCCGGTCGACGGCGTGGATTTCGTCGATCGTGATGACCAGCCCGGTGCCCCTGCTGTCCAGGACCTGCAGCAGTTCCTCCCCGGTGCGCCGCCAGTCCGGAATGCGCTCCGGGGGCAGTTGGGTCGTGAGCCCGAATCCTGCCGCGGAGAAGGCCGTGATCTTGCGCGTCGGCGGCCCGCCGCCCAGCTCGTCGGAAAGCCGGAGCATGTCATCTCCGACCCTGGCCAAAAAACCCGGATTGGCCGTTCGGGAGATCACCGCCCAGCCGTGGTTTCTCGCGATCGCTTCTGCAGTGCTGAGCATGACGGTCTTGCCGATGCCCCTGGCGCCGGTGATGATGGTGAGCAGTCCGGGGGCGCCCGAGCCCTGCTGCAGGCCGTACTCGAATTCGTCCAGAAGCCCGGCCCGACCGACCAAATCCGGCGGGGTAGCTCCTGCGGTGGGTTTGAAGGGGTTCTGCAACACGGCTCCTCTCGGGTGAAAGTAGGTGAAACTGGTGAAAGTGGTGAAACTTGGGCCAGTCTATCACCAGCGTCCAACAGAAAGCCCGTCGGACCTCGTGGCAGCGGATCATCTGCGAGAGCAGAACGGCTGCACAATCCAAATACCCATGCTTCCCTGTGGGAGTCACAGGGTGGGGCGGGTCAAGGGACGGAGACCAGTCCGTTGAGCCATTGCGGGGCCAGGGACCGGAACCGGCGGGGCTCCAGGGCGGCGGCACCGGCCGGGATCGCACCGGCCAGCGGCGTGGACAGGCCGTGCAGGTATTGGACATTGCTGGTCTCGATCCCGTCAGGCTGCTGCGGCCAGGCTCCGATCACTACGCCGCTCACCGCCAGCCCGCGCCGGTCCAGCGCCTCCAGTGTGAGCAGGCAGTGATTGAGGGTTCCCAGGCCGCTGCGGGCGACAACGATGACGCCTACGGACAGGGCCGATGGCGGGTCGGACCGGGTGGCGGTCCCGCCGCTGAGGTCCGCCGCTAGGTCCGCCAGCGTGTGCCCGGCGGAGTCCAGTTCGACCAGCAAACCGCCGGCGCCCTCGATGAGGACGTGGTCGTTCGCAGCGGCCAGTTCCCCGACCCGTTCCAGATGTACGTCCAGGTCCGGCAGCCGGGTGTCCTCCAGTTCGGCGGCCGCCGCAGGGGCCATCGGCGCCCGCAGCCGGGCGCCGTCGGAAACCGCCGCCACCCCGGCTAGGCGCCGCACTTCGTCCGAGTCGCCGGGCTCGCCGTTCTCGAGGCCGGTCTGGACCGGCTTGTAGGCGGCCACCGTCCGGCTGCCCCACGCCGGCGAGCTGAGGGCGGCGGCCAGCGCCGCCGTCGTCATGGTCTTGCCCACCCCGGTGTCCGTACCGGTGACCACCATGATCCGGGGAAGCCCGGATGCCAGTGCGGCCGGGGAAGCGGGCATCAGGACCGCCCCGCCATGGCCGGCCGGAGCCCGGCGGCGGTTCCCGTTCCGGTTCCCTGGCGGGTGCTGGTGCCGGTGACGGTCACCGTCAGCGGCGTCTGGAAGGACAGCAGCCGGAGCCAGCCCGGCTCCGGACCGGTCAGGGCGATTTCCGGCAGCGCGCGGGCGGTCTCCGCCAGCACCAGGGCTGTCTCCAGTTCCGCCAGCCGGGCACCCAGGCAGCGGTGCAGGCCGTGGCCGAAGGCCAGCGAATACGCAGTGGGGCCGGCGCCGGCCGGATGGTGGCCGCTGAGTTCGAGCAGGATCTCCGCGCCGGCCGGCAGTTCCTGTCCGTCCAGCCGGGTGTCCCGGGCGGCCGCGCGACGCCAGGTGAACACGGAGGATTCCGTTGCCAGCACCTTCTGTACCATCGGTCCGGCTTTCGCGTCGCCGGCCGCCAGCCGCCGCCACAGCTCCGGCTCCTCCAGCGAGCGGTACAGCGTGGTGGCGATCAGCTGGGCGGTGGTTTCCTGCCCGGCGATCACCAGGAAGTATCCGAGCGAGCAGATCCGGGCGGCATCCACCCCCGCCCGGTGCAGCACCCCGAACAGCGAATCCGTATCCCGGCTGGCCTCAACTGCGGCGCGCAGCCAGCCGTAGAACTCGGCGGCGGCGGCGGCCAGTTCGGCCTGGCGCTGTTCGTCCGGCCAGCCCCAGAACAGCTCCAGGGAGTCGCGGCTCCACCGTTTCAGCTTGTCCAGGTCCGGGCAGTTGAGGCCGATCAGTTCCTGCATGATGACCGGCGGGATGTGCTTGGCCACCAGATCGGCCAGGTCTACTGGTGCGTGCGCCAGTCCGGCGGCGGCCGCGTCCGCCCGCCGGCGCGCCAGTTCGCGGATCCGCGGTCCCAGCGCGGCGACTTTGGCGGGGGTGAAGAAGCCGGCTACCAGCTTCCGCACGCTGCGGTGGGACTCTCCGGTAGCGGAGGCCAGCACCGGCGGCAGGGCGAAGCGCGCGCGGCTGAGGATCCGCAGCGCCGCCGGGCCCAGCGGCACGACGGCGGTCAGGGCGTTCGTGGGCACAAAGTCGTCCGTCCGGCGCAGGACCTCGCGGACCTGGTCCGGATCCTTGACTACGTGAAAATTCATGCCCGTACCGCCTGTTCTGCCTGGGTCGTTTGTTCTGCCGGGATTTCGTGTTCAGCACGTACCGGCTGTTCCGCCCGGACGGCATCGGCCACGAGCCCGGCGGCGCGCACCGTCTGTTCCGCCGCCAGGTCAGCCCGGGCCGTCAGCCGCAGCCGTGACATGCCGTCCGGCACGCTGGGCGGGCGGAAGCAGCCCACCAGCACTCCGTCCTGCTCCAGCTGCTCGGCGATTCGCACCGCCGGCCCGGGCCCACCGACCGGAACCGACTGGACCGCACCCGCGGCCCGGTCGAGCGCGTGGTCATAGAGATACAACTTAACACCTTGGGAAGGGTGTTCCTTTTTGGCCTAGAGTGCCATTAGTATGAGCCGGGTCACCATTAGCGGGCCAGCGGTCCAGCCGCCGACCTCGAGCTAAGGAGCCATCATGGCAAATTCAGCACAGCACGCCCCAGTCGCAGGGGACTCCGTCGTGGAAGCCGAAGCGCAGAAGAACTCTTCGGCGAACGCCGAGGAGCTTCTGGTGGAGGAGGTTTCGATCGACGGCATGTGCGGCGTCTACTAGTCAGGCGCCACTGTTGAACGCCAGGACAAGCACGTGAATCCTGCAAACAGCACAACCGACGGACCTGTTAGACGGGGCATCGTTCGATATGGACGCCCCGTGGGTGATCCATCCAAGCGTCGCAGTGCGGCCGGAACCTTTCGGGGCCCTGCTTGCCACGGATCCGCCGGGCCGCGGCCGTGCTGCTTGCGGCTGGGCCGCTGCGGGAAGGGGCGCGGATCCGCCTGGTGATCGACCCCCTGCGCTGGACAGGGATGTTCCGGACTGAGGAGCCGCCTACGGGTTGGGCGTTTGGACAGGGAGCTTCCGGCACCGTCACTTCAGGGCGGTGCTTCCCAAAGTCAGCCTCCGCCTGGTACGCAACCCCACCACCTCCGATGCACGAAAGCGGAAGAATCAGTGAAGAATGCCACGATCGTTGTAGGGGCAGGGGCTGCCGGCTGTGCCCTGGCCGCACGGCTGAGCGAAGACCCGGACCGTAATGTTCTGCTCATCGAGGCGGGACCGGATGCGATGACTACCGGGCAGTTCCCGGCGGATATCCGTGACGCCTCACGTCTGACCGGAGCCATGCCGGGCCACCCCCACAACTGGGGCTTCCTCGCACAGCTCTCACCGGGAATCGATTACACCGTGGCCCGGGGCCGTATCCTGGGCGGGTCCACGGCCATCAACGGCTCCTACCTTG
The DNA here is from genome assembly GCF_059092905.1 of Arthrobacter sp. B0427-1-12. Classification (NCBI taxonomy): domain Bacteria; kingdom Bacillati; phylum Actinomycetota; class Actinomycetes; order Micrococcales; family Micrococcaceae; genus Arthrobacter; species Arthrobacter sp. B0427-1-12. The sequence continues at coordinate 52,545 of NZ_JBNHIC010000019.1, forward strand.
TGCGGGCCCGCAGGAGCGACTGCGACCGCTGGGAAGCGGCCGGTAACAGCGCGTGGTCCTACGAGAATGTCCTGCCTTACTACATCCGGCTGGAGGACGACCTCCTCTATGGAGGCTCGGCAGGCCATGGGTCCGGCGGACCCGTGCCGGTCTACCGGGAGATCGAGAGTCCGTCCGAATTCACTCTCGCCTTCTATGCAGCGGCCAAGGAGCTGGGTTTCCAGGAGGATCCCGACAAGAACGATATGACAGTCGCGGAAGGCTACGGGCCGCTGCCGGTGAACTGTGTGGACGGGCTTCGCATCAACACCGGCATCGCCTATATCAACCCGATCCGGAACCGGCCCAACCTCAAGATCGTGTGCGGAACCGAAGTCTCCAGAATCCTGTTTGACGGGGATACCGCCGTCGCCGTCGAAGCCGTGGTGGACGGCCGGACCGAGACCATTCACGGTCAGGAAATCGTCCTTTGCGCCGGTGCCGTCAAGTCCGCGCATCTGCTCCTGCTTTCCGGAATAGGTCCCGCCGCCGAGCTGGCGGAAGCCGGAATACCGGTCCTGCACGATGCGCCCGGGGTCGGCAAGAACTTCAGCGACCACCCCGACATCTGCCTGATCTTTGAACCGAAGCGACGGCTCGACCCGCCCGAAACTGACCGGCTCTTCGAAGGGGTCCTGAACTTGACATCGGCCGGTGCCGCCACCCCCGGCGACCTTGAAATCCTGCCCATGCTGCGCCCGTTCAGCCGCGCCATGCACGCAGGAACCGGGCCGAACGATTCCGGCGACAACAACGTCTGCTTCATCGTGGCGTTACAGCAGCCCAGCTCGCGCGGTCAGATCACCATCAGGACGCCGGACCACGGGGACCACCCGGAGATTTCCTACGGGTATCTGGCCCATGACGCCGACAAGACACGGATGCGCGAGGCACTCCGTACCGCCGTCCGCCTACTGGAAACACAGGCCTTCAGCCCCATATTCGAACGTCTCGCGGACCTCAGTACCGACATCCTCAACGATGACGCCAGCCTCGACCGCTGGGCCTTCGACCACCTCGGGACCGCCATCCACATGTCCGGCACCGCCAGCATGGGTCCGCCCCAAGACCCCATGGCCGTCGTCGATCAGTACGGCCGTGTGCACGGCATCCGGAACCTCCGCGTCGCCGACACCTCGATCCTCCCCGACGCCCCAACCCGCGGCACCGCCGCAACGGCAATCATGATCGGCGAGAAGGTGGCCGATTTCATCCGTCACGGCGAGAGAATCTCGGAATCCTCCATTCAGCATTGACCCGGGGACGGCGCGGCCATGCGCCACGGCGGCAGGCCCTCGCAGGTGGACCTTCTGCGCAGGGCAGCCAGATTGCCCGCTGGCGGGAATCCTATTTCCAGGAGCAAGATTCACGTCGGTTCCTAAACCGTTCTGGAAAATAAAACCCGCAGTCGTTGTAGTCCCTTGGTGAATGTCCGTACTCATGCCAGGCCGGCCATCTGTTTGCATCCGTTTCGATAAGAGGTTCGATACGCTGTTGCTCCGGTTTTTCCACAGCGGGGGAGCGTGTTCGTTCTTGGTGCGGTTCACTGTCATCAAACGTCCCGTGGTGAGGAGTCGATAATAATGATTTCCTCAAGCTGTCCTGTTGCGATATTCCTGTGTTACAGGTCTGAGTCGCACATCAGGTGCGGTAGCTGTACCCCGTGCCGTGGCCACGGTGCACCATGAGGCCTTGGCTTGCGCGTGGTCGGAGCGGTGACGGGGTTCTCGGGTACGGGCTGGTCTTCGTCCGTAGGTTAGCGGACCAGGCTTCACCATCCGGGTTCCGCCAGGCCTAACCTCGATCGCTAGTTAGCGGCTGCTGTATTCAAATGGGCGGAGACTTGCTTCGCGGCAGTCTCAGAAGCGGAACGGCGCGCTGGGCAAAGCTCTAATCCACACGGGAAACCGGCCCCGAAACGGAGATCGCCATGGGAATCGGGGCATCAGGAACCACCATCGCGAAGCAGCGCACGCCGAATTCCTGTTCCTGCTCGTCAATGGAGTATCCGCGTTCCCGGATGCGCTTCAACTCCAGCATGAGGTCGGAGATGTTGCGACACTCCGTTCTGTGGGCGTGGGCATGCCGGCGCGCGTCACAATGCCGCGAACACTGTCGTACTCCAGTTGGGCGAGGATTGCCTTGCCCACGCCGGTGTCGGGTGTATGCACGCGGCGACCGACCTCGGTGAACATGCGCATGGAATGTGGCGAGGGGACTTGGCTGATGTAGACCGACCATGTCGGAGTCCAGTACCGCGACGTTGGCAGATTCCCCCAAGGTGTCCACCAGTGTCTTCAGGTACGGGCGAGTGAGAGCCGAGCTATTTATTTGCCCCTTCACCCAACCGGATCAGCCGCGGCACCAGGAGTACCGCCGGTTGGCGAGCTGCCGGACGTGGCCCAGGAAACCAGCGTGCGCAGCAGCCGGTGGATGGTGGGCAGGGGCAGTGCCGTGAACGAGGACATTGGGGGTTATTGGGAGAGGGCAGAAGTTTCGGTAAGGAACGTTAGTGAGACGTCTAAGAGCGCGGTGAAAGCAACACGTCCATGTGTGTTCATATGCTTCCACCCGTTGCACGCTCACGTAGACATGGAACTGCCACCGTCCTGTTGGGCGTGGGCAGTTTCATGGAGTACAGCGGTGCCGAGCAGTTGTCCGTGGAAGCATTTGGACCGTTTGCTGGCTCTCGGGGTTGGTCTTCACCCGGGCGGACCTGAGGACCTTAATCGCGCGGCGCCCGTCCAACGCCTTGGGGCCGAGGCCGACCGGCTCGATTGGCCTGGGCCAGCGAGGTAGGCGAGCCCGTGCAGGCCGGCGCCACGGCCACCCGAGAAGCCGGGAAGGACAGTTACGACGGCGGTGGCCTTGCCTTCGAGAGCTGGACGGAAATGTTGTCATGTATTTTCGTTCAGAATCATGGGCGTGCCGACATGTGGGATTTACGCTGTTCACCCTGATCTTGTGTGGTGAGAGCTCATTGGTCAAAGACTTAACCAAGGCTGTCACCCCGAACTTCGTTGCGGAGTAGTGGGCTAAGCCGGGCATTCCCATCAGTGCGGCGATTAAGCCGGTCATGACGATGGATCCGCCGCGCCCGCCGGCGATGATGCGCGGGATCGTGGCGTGAAGGGTGCGGTACGCGCCTGTCAGGTTGATGTCTATCATCTCTTCCCAAACCTCGTTCAGAAGTTCCCAGAACGTGGCCAGGGTGGTGATGCCGGCTTGGGGTAGAACGATGTCGATGCGCCCGAACTGTTCCATTGCGTGGGCGGCAAGGGTGTCGATGGCGGCCTGATCGCGCACGTCGCCTTGGGGGAGGAGTGCCTGGCCTCCCGCTGCCTTGATTAGGCGCTCCGTCTCCTGCAAGTCATCCAGTGTGGCTCCGGGATAGACAGCGGTATCAATTTTGCGGGCGATATCGATCTCCACGATATTTGCGCCCTCACGTGCGAAGGCTTCCGCGTGGGATCGGCCCTGTCCTCTCGCCACGCCGGTAATGAAAACGACCTGTCCCTCGAAACGTCACATTATTCTCTCCTTTATCGTTAGCTCCCCATACAGCGCCGTGCTGTGCGGGCGTTCTTTTCTTTTCAGTAGGTCTATAAGGCCCAGTCGTATTGGACAGGCCAGTTGGGCTCTGCTGTTAGTGCTTGTGCTGCATGCTGTGGCCAGTTGGGGTTGCGGAGCAACTCGCGGCCCAGGAACGCAGCATCAGCGTCACCGTTCCGAACGACTTCCTCGGCCTGCGATGGTTCGGTGATGAGGCCGACTGCTGTTACTGCGACGTTGGATCCTGCCCGGACGGCGCGAGCAAAAGGGACCTAGTAGTTGAGTTCTGTTGGGATCCTGGCGTTGTGTACGAGTCCGCCGCTGGAAACATCGATCAAGTCCCCTCCTCGATCTCGGAGGGCCGCAGCCAACTCGATGGACTCCTCCAGTGTCCAGCCCGTACGTACGTCGTCCTTGTTTTCGGAGAGCCAATCTGTGGCGGATAACCGGAAGAGCAACGGCAGGTCATCGGGCCAGACTGTGCGTACGGCTTCGGCTGCTTCGAGAGCGAAATGGCAACGGTTATCGAAAGAGCCGCCGTAGTCATATGTTCTGGTATTGCTCGCCGGTGAAAGGAACTGGTGGATGAGGTACCCGTGGGCGCCGTGTAACTCGACTACCTTGAATCCTGCGTTATGTGCTCTTTCGGCCGCTCTTGCGAAATCGTGAACGGCTTGGTGGATCTCTTGCCGCGTCATCTCCCGCGGTGCCGGATGGTTGAAGTACGGCACCGGTGACGGGCCGACAGTTTGCCAGCCTCCATCGTGTGCCCCAATGTAGAAGGCTTCGTCCCATTGTGCGGCGGTCGAGGCCTTGCGGCCGGCGTGCCCAAGCTGTACGGCTGGAGTCGAGCCCTGGGCGCTGATGAAGGCGGTGATGCGTGAAAAGGCTTCCGCCTGTTCGTTGTTCCACAGCCCGGCGTCGTAGAGCGAGATTCTGCCTTCTGCAGAAACCGCGGTCGACTCAGCCATGACAAGCCCGGCTCCGCCGATGGCGCGGGCTGATAGGTGCGCGAAGTGGAAGTCGGTCGGTACACCGGCCATTCGACCGCTGGGTTCACAATCACTGCCTATTCGAACACGTGTCTGTAGCAGCGCGCTTAGCGCATTAATTCCTATTGCGCCCGATCCATCGGACAGCGAGACACCGACTGTCAAGACGCCGTAGGGCGCCCCACCAGAGCCCTGCTCCGTAGGCGAGATCGTCGAGGCGGCGGCCGATCAGCGCGGTGAGTGGGCCCACGCCCGGCCGCTCGTGGAGGAACAACACCAGATCTATTGCGGCGGCTGTGGCTATCGCCCGGCGGATGGAAGGGCTGAAGGAAGCCGCTAGTGCGGCGGCTGGCCACCAGTGCCGAAGCAGCAGGCCGGTTTCCTGGCGCACGGCCCAGCCCAAGCCGCGGGCTGCTAGCCGGACGGCAACGGCGGTTGTCCCGGTGCCGGCGGGCAATCGTCTGCGGAGGGACCAGGTCGTGGTAGCGATCACTGCTGCGGCAGCGGGCAGGGACCACCATCGGCGCTGCAGGACCGCCGCGGCGCCGAGGGCCATGGGAAGCGACAGGACTGCCGGGGCGACCTTGTCGCCGTGCCGGGAAGCCAGCAGGGCTCCTCCTGTTCCGTAGAGGACTTTCCGACCAAGCCAGGTCCGCATGCTCGTGCGGATGTCGTGGTGCACTTCAACCGTAGGGTCGTACCGCACTGCGTGTCCGGTCTCGACGAGCCGCCAGACGAGGTCGACGTCTTCGGCTACCCGCCATGTGTCCTGGAAGCCGCTGCCGAGCAGTTGGGTGCGGCCGACCAGGCAGGCCGAGGGTAGCCAGCCGATTTCGGCGCCGGTGTGGACCTGACCGCCGGTCCTGCCAAGGTCGAGGGAGGACGCTGCGGCGTCGTACCGTTCGAACCAACGGGGCCGGTCCGTGCGGGCTATGCCGGCGACGCGGGGCCCGACGAGGGCGAGCCGCGGGTCGGAGCAGTGGCGGGCCAGGTTGAGCAGGGCGCTGGTATCGGCTTCGACGTCGGAATCGACAAAGGCGACGAGGGGCGTGTCAACCCGGGCGAGGCCGGCGTTACGGGCTCCGGCCGGACCCAGGTTCCGGAAGAGTGGGATCAGACGGGCGCCGTGCCGTTGGGCGACCCGCGCGACGGCCGCCCGATCGTGCGAGGCGTCGTCGACGACGATGACTTGCAGCGGTGCGAGGGCGGTCAGGCAGCGGTCCAGCTGTTCGGCCCGGTCCCGTACCGGGACGATGACCGTCAGGTCCGCCGGGGAAACCTTTGTGTGGTCGAGCACGGGTTCGGCGAGGTTGCCGTCCAGGAGGCGGCGGGCGAGCGAGGCGGTAGTGGGCCCGTCCACGACCAGTCGGCCGTCGGCGAGCAGACATTGTGCTTTCGCACTGAGCCGGACAGTCCGAATAGGCGAGCCGCCGACGAGCAGCCGTCCCTCGTCGGTAACAACGAGATCGTCGCGGAGGGCGATCTCGAAACCGTTGGGCAATTCCTGGCGGTCGGAGAGGTTGGAGACGCTCATGCCGGGAATCCTCCGTCCGCGTGCACGACGGAGCCGTTGACGGCAGCTGCTTCGGGGCTGCAGCAGAAGGTGATAGTGGCTGCGACGTCGTCCGGGTGGAGGAGGCGTTTGAGCAGTTGGCGGTCGGCAAAGTCCTCGATGCCGGGCAGGTCGTAAATTTCGCTGGTGGCGGCCAGCATCGGTGTCCGGGTCGACCCGGGTGATACCGCGCAGGCGGTGACGCCGGTGCCGACGAGGTCGGCTGCGAGTCCTTTGACGAGTCCGACGACGGCGTGTTTGGCGGCATTGTAGGCAGCGAGTCGGAACAGTCCCTGGTGGCCGGCGGCTGAGGCGACGGCGACGAACCGGCGAGGAAGGCCGGAATGGTGACGGCGGCGGTGTTCCAGACACCGCGGACGTCCACGTCCCACAGCAACTGCAGGTCGGCCTCTCGCGTTTCCCACAGGGGCCGCCCGCCGGCGATGACGGCGGCCGCTGCGACGGCGGCGTCGAGCCACCCCCACTGGCCGAGGGCGACCTTAACCGCTGTTTGGAGTTGGGTGCGGTCGCGGACGTCGGCGATGTGTCCGATAGCACTGCGGTTCACACCTTCTTTACGACGCAAGGAGCGGTCGGAAGACGTCGCGGTGGAGGACCGGCTAACGGGACGCCTCAAAACCCTTACACATGTCTCGGAACAGCAGTTGAAAGCAGCTCACTAGGAATCACTTGCAAGACATGGTGGCAAGACGGTCCGTTCCTCCCCACGGGGAGAGGACCAGTTGTGTCTTGTCAGATTCCTGAATTGAATCGATTGTGAGACGCTTTCGGGTCAGAAGCGTGCCGGCCATGCGCAGCGCGCAGGCGGACCGCCGTACGGACGGACAAAACGTCTCCCGCACCGGCGGCAGAAACAGCCAGCGATCCCGCCTGAACTCAAAGGTCGCCAAGTTTCGGCAGCTAGACCTCAGAGAAGGATATGTCGCGGGTTATCGATCATCCGCCGTGTTTGGGATCAGGCTGATCGCGCGGATGGGAGAGCCGGTGCCGCCGTGAAGTCGGAGCGGGAGCGCCATGAAGTAGCTGATCTGGGGGACCTCGGCGAGATTGCACAGGTTTTCCATAACGAGCACTCCTGCGGGGAGCAGCTCGTAGTGTGCACGCAGGTCGGGTCCGGACTTGTCTCCCGGGTCGATGCTGATGCAGTCAATGCCGACCGCTTTCACGCCCTTGTCACGCAGGTATCGCGCTGCTTCGCCGGTGAGTCCCGGCCAGCCGCGGAGGTAGTCGAACCCCTCGGGAACGAGCGACCAACGGTGCTCCCATTTCGTGTCCAACAGGACGATGTCATCACGTTCGATGGCAACGTTCTGGGCTTCCCACTCGCTGAGCTCGTCGCGGCCGATGTTGTAGCTGACGGGATCATAAGGGCCGAAGCTGAGTTTGACCGCCCGGCCCATCAATCCGGTCAACGGGATCTCGTGAGTGTGGACACGCCGTTTGTCGCTGGGATCTGGCACAAAATGCGCCGGTACGTCGACGTGCGTGCCGGAATGGTCGCCCATGACGAGCTGGTTAAATTCAGCCGGATCCGTCATCGAGGGGAACGGCAGCAGGAAAAACTTCGGGTGGGCGGGGATGGTCGGGATTCCCTGAATCAGCTCGCGGCTGAGGTCAACGACCCGGTAGGCGCTCAGGACCTCCCGCAGCGCTTCAGCCGACCTCTGATGCAGGTCCCCTTCGTTGTGCCGTGTCATGAAAATAACAGTGCGTCCCGTACAGGCCGGGAATCAAGGTGTCGGCTTCGACGACTGGCCGGCGGACTGCCGGGCAGTTGACGTGTCCCAGGCTGGACCGCGTGAGCGGGGGAAAATCGGTCAGAGCAGAGTGCCTCTCCAATTTCTGACACTCTCCGGCTACACAGTCTGAGATTTCATTGTTGTGGGGCGGGTAACCCCCTGATGGCCTCCGCTCGGTGCCCTTGCCTCGTTCTGTTTTCCCAGAAATGACCGTGGTGGTGCTGGCGGTCAGGCGGGCTCCTGCGGCGTTGAGTTGCCGGGTTCGCGTGGCGCCCCGTTCTCCCTCGCCTTAGACAGCGTGAATATCCCATAGCTCATCGCACCGGTGCGGTAGGCCAGGATCAGGCGAGGAATGCTCAGAACGAAGATGCGATTGCGTGCGCCAAGGGCGAAGCGGCGTGTCTTGCGATCGACGAGCAAGGCCTTCACAAGTCGACGGGCGCAGATGGTCCATGTGCGCGCGACGCGGCGGCTGACATCCTCATAGCCAGCGATCGTAAAGCCCGCCGCCATTGCCATCTCTTCATAGTCCGCGCGCGTGCCCATGGAGGGCAGGCGCCCCTCGCGGCAGATCGGCTCGAGCAGGTGGCGAACTTTCCAACGGCTAGCCTCAGTCTCGGCGAGCCACGCGCAGACGACGAAGCGGCCGCCGGGCGACAGCACGCGATGCGCCTCGGCGAAGAACCGGGGCTTGTCGACCATGTGCTCGCTCGACTCGATCGCCCATGCGGCATTGGCCGAGTCATCAGTCAGCCCGTTATCGAGCCAGTCACGGACATGGATGTTCACGTCGGGTGCGGGATGCGCGGCGGCGTAGTGGGCCTGCTTAGCGGAGAGCGTGAAGCCGGTAACGCGGACCCTGCGTGTCACCGCGAGCTGCCTTGCGGTAGAGCCATAGCCGCAGCCGATGTCGATGCACGCCTCGCCGGGCATAAGGCGCAGCCGATCGCCGACCGTGTCGCTTAGCGCCTCGACGGCCTCGGCGGGCGTCTCGCGACCCGTCGCCCACAGCCCGTGATGGACATGATCACCCCACACCCGACGATAAATCGGATCGAGCTCATCGTAGTGATCCGCGACCGCTACGGCGTTCTGGGAAGCATTGGGGACGATCACGCCATCACGTTATAACGCCGATCCATGGCCTCGTAAGGTCTCCCTTCCAAGACCTAGCGACCTGTGCCCGAACATCCAACGGGCGATATCCGGCTTCATGGAGCAAGGCCCTGCCTGGCAGAACAGTTTTTATCTCGGACAGCGGCTCGAAGGTTGCGTTAGAACCGCCGAGGAAGTGTCCGTTGAAGGACGCCCAAATGGGACAGAAATGAGTTCTGAGCGGGATCCGATTTAGGCAGCCCCGGCTATTCGGCCGCACGCATAATCTCTCGGGGATGGCTGTTGCGTAGCGGCACCGGCTTATGAGACCCTGACTGGCCGTCGTCGCGGTGACCCATGCATCTGAGTGTCCGGCCCTCGGGGCGTTCCGGGGGATCAGGTTATCGCGGCGCGCGCGATGACCTCGGCGAGCTCGTTGGGTTTGCTTACCATGGGTGCATGGGCACTGTCGAGCTCGACGGAGGACGTGGTGTTTTCTGCAAAGCTTCGCTGCAGTCGGGGGGAGAAGGACCGGTCCTGAGTGCATACCACGTAGACGGAGGGATGCTGTTGCCAACCAAGTCCGCTAGGTAACTCGGTCAGCGGTGCCAGCGCCTGGCGGCCAAGCTGCCGCTCGACCCATGCGAACTGTTCGTCGGACAGGTCGTTGTACACGAGTTTGCGTGCGCTCTGCGGGTTCATCGATCCGGTTCCGTCGTCGAGCATGTCGACTTCCAAGGTGCCGCCAGGTTCGGGATCGCTGCCGCTGATGTCTGCGACGGACTGGCCGGCACGGGGGAGCGCGGCGCAGACGTAGATCAGCGAGGCAACGTCATCATTTTCCGCTGACGCGCCTGTGATAACCATGCCGGCATATGAGTGGCCGACGAGGACGGCTGGGCCGTCAAGCTCGGCCAGTGCCTTGCGAACTGCCTGCTCATCGTCGGCGAGGGATGCGCCGGCTCGCCGGCTCGGCAGGTCGAGGGTGTTGACCTGCAATCCGCGGCGCGCGAGGTCTGTGACGACGTGGGACCAGATCCATGCGCCGGTGTAGGCGCCGTGGACGAGAAGAATCGGTTTGGGCATGGCGGTGTCTCTTTTCTCTGGGAACGGGCTCCGGTTTGGCAACCGACGCCTGGTCGGGATCCTAGGCTAAAGCACCTGAACTGTCACCACTGCGACATGATCGTCGTCGACAGTCACCTCACCGCTGTCGCGGTGGAGGACCGGCGTACGGGACAAGCAGTGGGGTGGGTCTTCTGATGATTGCGAAGCGGTCGCCTGCCCCAGCCCTCAACCCATCTCTTCCGTGAGCATAACGATGATGCCCTTTGGGCCGCGGCCTGTACATGTCCTCGCAGTGGGCGCATCGGCGGATTCGGAGCGGACATGATGGGACCGTTTCCTTCGATGCCTGGGCGAAGAAGGTGGGGCTGCCACCGAGGGAAGGCAGCCCCACACACAGGGAGCTGTCAGTAGCTGATGACCTGCGGCTTGGCGACCTTGCCACACCCTCAGTCCTGCTGAGATCGAGAGCGCTCTTGACTTCCAAATAGCCTGTCTTGGCTTCGTTGCCGACGGCAAATACATCGTCCAAGATGCTCCGCAGGGCACGCTCACCAAGCGGGATGATGTTGGTATCCATGCCGTCAACCTCCGCCCTGTTCAAACTGGTCACTCTCATCAGTAATGCGATGACAGTGGCAGCAGGCGACGGGCGTGGCGATGTGGACGAACGATCAAGATTTAGAACGCGCGGAGGATGTCCTCCACGCGTTGTTTCGCGTCGCCGAAGAGCATGTGGGAGTTGTCGCGGAAGAAGAGGGGGTTCTGTACACCGGCGTATCCGGCAGCCATGGAGCGTTTGAACACCACGACGTTTTCTGCTTCCCAGACACGGAGCACGGGCATGCCGGCGATGGGGCTGCCGGGGTCCTCGGCCGCGGCCGGGTTGACGGTGTCGTTGGCCCCGATGACCAGGACGACGGAGGTGCTGTCAAGGTCGTCGTTGATTTCGTCCATTTCCAGGACGATGTCGTAAGGGACTTTTGCTTCGGCGAGGAGCACGTTCATGTGCCCGGGCAACCGGCCAGCAACGGGGTGGATGCCGAACCGGACATCCACTCCCCGCTCCCGTAGTTTGTCGGCAAGTTCAGCAACAGGGTACTGCGCCTGGGCGACTGCCATGCCGTAGCCCGGAGTGATGACGACGCTGGAGGCGTTGGAGAGCAGCTCGGCGGTTTCCTGAGCTGAAATCTCCCGGTGTTCGCCGTGGTCGGCGTCCGCTTGCGCGGGGGCGGCGATGCCAAAGCCACCGGCAATTACCGAGATGAAGGACCGGTTCATGGCCTTGCACATGATGTAGGACAGGTAGGCACCCGAGGAGCCGACCAGGGCTCCGGTGATGATGAGCAGGTCGTTGTTTAGCAGGAAGCCGGCCGCGGCTGCGGCCCAGCCGGAGTAGCTGTTGAGCATGGACACGACGACCGGCATGTCGCCGCCGCCGATGGAGGCCACCAGGTGCCAGCCCAGTCCCAAGGCAAGCAGAGTGACGACGATCAGGAGCCACAGCTGGGAGTCGTTGACATACCAGACGGTAAGGGCGATGAACAACGCGAGGGCGCCGAGGTTGATCGCGTTCTTGCCCGGCAGCATCAACGGTGAGGACTTCATCCGGGCGGAGAGTTTCAGGAATGCCACGATGGAGCCGGTGAAGGTCACGGCGCCAATGAAGACGCCGATGAACACTTCGGCGTGGTGGATTGCTTTCAGGTCCGGGGACAGGTCTGGGGCTTCGAGGTGCCCGTTCCAGCCTACGAGCACCGCGGCGAGGCCCACGAAGCTGTGCAGCAGTGCGATCAGTTCGGGCATCCCGGTCATTTCGACCACACGGGCGCGCCAGAGCCCGATGGCACCGCCGACCAGGACCGCGATCACGAGCAGCCCCAATCCGGTGAGGCCGTGGCCGGTGCCCCAGGCGCCCTGGAGGGTCAGCCAGATCGTCGCGGCGAGGGCGATGACCATCCCGGTGATGCCGTAGATGACCCCTGCCTTTGCTTTCTCGTGCTTGCTCAGTCCGGCGAGGCTGAGGATGAACAGCAGGGCCGCCACGATGTAGGCCGCCCCGGCCAGGGAGTCTGCGGTCAACGGACCGGAGATGGCGTCAGACACGGTAAAACTCCTCGTTAGGATTCCTGCTGCTGTTTCGGCGGCGGCGCTCATTTGCCTACCCCGTTTCCTCGGGAGAACATGGCGAGCATGCGCCGGGTGACGGCGAAACCGCCGAAAATGTTGATGCTCGCCAGCAGGACCGCGAAGGCGGCGAGGACCTGCATGACCGGGTTCTCCGAGGTAACCTGCAGCAGCGCACCGACGACGATGATCCCCGAGATGGCGTTCGTAACGGACATCAGCGGGGTGTGCAGGGCGTGATGGACCTTCCCGATCACATAAAAGCCGACTACGACTGAGAGCATCAGCACCGTGAAGTGCTGCGGCAGCGGCGCCGGGGCCACCGCGTTGATCCCAAACAGGGCCGCGATGCCGACGGCGAAGAGCCCGGCCTTACCGCCCGCGCTGAGGCCTTCCTTTTTCTTTGGCGCAGTGCTTTCGGCGGCCGGGGCTTGAGTCGTGGTTGCGGGTGCGGCGGAGACCTGGACCGGGGGCGGCGGCCAGGTCTTCTCCCCCTCGCGCACCACGGTCACCGAACGCTGCACCACATCATCAAAGTCGATCCGCAGCACCCCGTCTTTGTCCGGGGTCAGGAGCTTGAGCAGGTTCACCATGTTTGTCCCGTACAGCTGGGAGGCCTGCGCCGGCAGCCGTCCCGGAAGATCGGTGTAGCCCAGGATGACGACACCGTTGTCCGTGACGATGCGTTCGCCGGCGACGGAACCCTCCACGTTCCCGCCCTGTCCGGCCGCCATGTCGACGATGACGCTTCCCGGTTTCATGGAGGCAACGTCCTCGGCGGTGAGGAGTTTGGGCGCGGGACGGCCCGGAATGAGGGCCGTGGTGATGATGATGTCAACCTCCCGGGCCTGTTCGGAATAGATCTCCGCGGCACGCCGGTCGTAGGCCTCGGACGTGGCCCTGGCATACCCGTCCGATGACTTCATCTCCTCCTCGACCTCAACCTTGAGGTAAGTACCGCCGATGGACTTCACCTGGTCGGCCACCTCCGGCCGCGGGTCCGTCGCCCGTACGATCGCACCCAGGCTGCTCGCGGCCCCGATCGCTGCCAGGCCCGCCACCCCGGCGCCGGCGACTAGGACCTTCGCCGGCGGCACTTTGCCCGCCGCGGTCACCTGCCCGGTGAAGAACCGGCCAAACTCATGGGCCGCCTCAATCACCGCCCGGTAACCGGCAATATTTGCCATCGAGCTGAGCACGTCCATCGACTGCGCCCGCGAAATTCGAGGCACCGCATCCAGCGCCAGAGCCGTGATCGGACGCGCCGCCAGCGCCTCCACCAGTTCCGGCCGCAGCGCCGGGCTCAGCATTCCAATGAGCGTGGCGCCATTAGCCAGACGGCCGATCTCCTCCTCGGTGGGCGGGTTGATCCTCAGCACCACCTCGCTGCCCCACGCCTCGTCGGCGCCCACAATCACCGCGCCAGCCTCAGCATAGGCGTCGTCAGGGAAGGACGCTGACTCGCCCGCGCCTTTCTCTACTATGACCTCGTAGCCTAGGTCCCTTAACTGCCTGGCGGTGACGGGAGTCGCCGCCACCCTTGTCTCGTGGCCTAACTCCGCCACGATCCCTATACGTGTCACGTTTATTCTCTCTCATCCATCCAGCGCGCCTGAATGAATATCATCGCCAGGGGCCGCGCCGGTGTCTTCATTTCTGGTTCACGCCCATCAGCAGGACGCTGACGGGGGCTGGAGTTCCCGCATCTGGTCGCCAGTTCAAACCCGGATCCACCGTTAAACGCACACTCCCGATAATCTAAGAAACGAATCAGCAGGCCAGCGACGAACGACACAGGACAGGGCTTATGAGCTCCTACGAGTTTCTGTGCCTGCAACCTAGCCAAGGGTTACTCCTGCCCAGTTAATCCTCTGGTGGTGCCGATGCAGATCGCTTCGCCGGCTGGCAGTTCGGGACATTGCTGGAAGCGGTTGAGAACGTCGCGGTCGTGGCCGGGGATGAGGATGTCGTATTCCTGACCCTTCGTGTTCCGGATGTTTTCGAACATTGCGATAGCTCCTGGCCAAGGGCCCGCTGGGCCAGAAGCACGTATTCATCGGCGAGATCGGCGGGTGAAAGCTGGCCACCGAGTCGATACCACTGGGCCACGCCCGTGCACATAGTGACGATGGCGCGGCTCGCATCACGCGGGCTCTCCGTACGCAAAAGCCCTGCTCGAACACCTTCCTCGACGATCCCATCAAGAAGCCTTTGCTGTCGGTCACGGGATGCAATGTGTCGCGCGCGGGCTTCCGGCTTCAGCGCGCGTATCTCGCTCGCCGCTACGAACGCGAGCTCGCCGCGATACGCGTGGAACAGCACGAGACACTCGATGTGCGACCTGAATCTGGCTTCCACCGACTCGCCGGCCCCTTCGAGCGCGGCGATGCTGCGGCCGTACAGGTCCCATCGCGAGCTCCATGAGAGTCGCGAGCATCGCTTGCTTCGACTTGAAGTGGTGATAGAGGCCGGGTGCCGATAGTCCCGCGGCGGCGGCCAGCTGACGCGTTGTGGTCCCGTGGTACCCCTGCTCGACAAAGCAGGTCAGGGCGGCCTGCAGGATCGGCGGTGCAGGCGGGTCGCCGTATTCCTTCCAACGGGCCTTGTTCGCCATTTCGTGAGGCGCCTTGGCGTCTGTCATGAGTCCCTGCGATCGAAACTCGCACCCACGACTCCCGTGGGGGAGCCGCAGAGGCTCAATCCGCCGGCGGCGACGGATGCCTGATCGGGGATGCCCCGCGCCTCGATACGGTTTGAAGTTGTCTTATCCATCACCATTGCGTGATGCTCCCATTCGTCCGTTGGGCAGGCGGGTACGGATGCCGCCTTGACATCGGGCCCCGGTTCGAACCAAGCTTACTTTACCGATCGCTAGCTCGGCTACCCTCGACTGGGAAGGGTGATGATGCTCGGAGCATTGACCGCGCAGCGACTGTCAGGCAAGAACTTGATTGTGACCGGAGCGGTCGCTTTCCTCGCCTCCGCTGACGCGTCATGGATCACCGGACAAGTCCTCAACCTCGACGGAGGACTACTTACTAATGCGGAAGGAACGGCATGAGCTTGACTGAAATTGAGGACCTACGGCTTCGCACGCGTGCCTTCATCCGCGATCACGTCATTCCCGCTGAGCCGGCTCCCGGCCAACGCCTCGATCCGACCGTCCGCGCGCAACTTCAGTCGGCAGCCAAGGCCGCTGGCGTCTTCGCCCCCCACGTCGAGCGCAGGTTCGGCGGGCAGGGACTGGCTATCGAACATTGGTCACCGATCTTCCAGGAGGCCGGCTATTCGCCGATCGGGCCGACCGCTCTCAACTGCATGGCACCGGACGAAGGCAACATGCACATGCTCGAGCTCATCGCCACCCCGGAGCAGCAGGAACGATATCTCATGCCACTCGCGGCTGGTGAGATCCGCTCCTGCTTTGCGATGACCGAACCACACCCAGGCGCGGGATCGGACCCTGCCGCCCTCATGACCGAAGCCCGGCGCGTCGACGGCGGATGGCGCATCTCTGGTCATAAGCGTTTTATCAGCGGCGCGGACGGTGCGGAACTAACGATTGTGATGGCACGCAATGCGGAATCGGACGGGCTTCCGGGGGGCGCGACCATGTTCCTTGTCGACACCGCTAACCCGGGCATGCGCATGGGCGAGCACATCCACACGATCGATCGGGCCATTGACGGCGGACACCCGCATCTCTATTTCGACGACTGCTTTGTGGAAGATGCGGCCGTACTCGGTCGACCGGGCGAAGGCTTCCGCTACGCGCAGGTTCGCCTTGCGCCGGCACGTCTGACCCATTGCATGCGATGGCTGGGATTGGCCCGCCGGTCCCTTGACATTGCCCTCGACCGTGCCGATAACCGGGAGCTATTCGGCTCAGCCATGAAGGAGCTGGGACTCGTGCAGGAACTGATCGCGCAATCCATGATCGACATCGAAACGTCCGATGCTATCATCACAAAAACCGCGAACCTGCTCGCCACAGATCCGAAAGCCGGATCGGCCATGTCCTCGATCGCGAAGGTACACTGCTCCGAGGCGATTTACCGAGTGATTGACCGCGCAATCCAAATCTGCGGCGGCGACGGCGTCTCCGATGGCCTCCCGCTCGCACAGTATCTCAACGAGGTACGGCCATTCCGGATCTACGATGGCTCCAACGAGACCCACAAGTGGGCAATCTCCCGCCGCGCATCGGCTGCCAGGGCCAAGGCCGTGGCGAACGGCGAGCTTCGCCTCGATCAGGCGGTGATCCGATGAGCACCGTCAGCGACGGCGTTCAGGTCGTCGATTCGCGTGAGGAAGCCACCGCGCTTGCCTTGCCGCCGCTGCTCGTCCTCGACGCCGTCCGCGAGTTCTTCGACACGCACAAGCTCGGCCGAGGGCCGCTGGAGGTCGACCGCATCGGGGATGGCCAGTCAAATGTGACCTACCGGATTGTTCGCGGAGACGAGACATTCGTGCTACGCCGCGGACCCCGCCCGCCACACCCGAAGTCCGCCCACGACATGGTGCGGGAGGCCCGGATACAACGCTTGGTGCGTGCCGCAGGTGTCCCCGTGCCGCGCATAGTCGCCGTCTGCGATGATGATTCGACGCTCGACGTGCCCTTCTACGTCATGGAGTTCGTCGATGGCGAGGTGATCACCAACCGGATTCCGCCACAATTCGGCTCCGCGGAACAGCGGCGCGCTACCGCGTTCGCCGCGATAGATGCGATGGTCGCCCTGCACCGCGTCGACGTGAGGTCCGGGGAGCTAGCGACCCTTGGTCGACCCGATGGTTACTTGGAGCGGCAGGTCAGGCTCTTTTCGTCGTTGTGGGAGGTGAACACCCAGCGCGACCTGCCGGAAGTGGCAGCGATCGGGGATTGGCTCGCCGCAAATCGGCCAGAAAGTCAGATGGCGTCGATCGTCCACGGTGATTTCCGCTTGGGCAACCTCATGTTCAACAGCAATCCCCCCGTAACGGTTGCAGCGATCCTTGACTGGGAGATGGCCACCGTCGGCGACCCTCTCGCGGACCTCGGCTACTTCACCGCAACCTATGCGGAGCCGGGCGCAACATCAACCCCGATGGAGCTGACACCGGTTACCAGGGAAGCCGGGTATCCGTCGCACGATGAGCTCATCGCCAGATACGCGCAGCATTTGCCGCTGGACCTGAGCCAATTGCACTGGTATCAGGCACTGGCCTTGTGGAAGGCCGCGATCTTCTGCGAAGCCATGTACACGCGCTGGCTAAACGGCGAGCGCCCCGACGATGACTTTGCTCCGACCCTCGCAGAGGGCGTGCCAACACTCCTCCGGGCCGCTTCCTCCTTCGCCCGGATCTGAGTGCTGGTTGGACCAAAGTGACCTACCTGCAGTGTGCCCACACTTAGAAAAGGAATTCGGTGAAATATGGGGTTCCAGAACGTGAATCGTGCCAACATGCGCCCCACGGACCAATGGCATGTCCTCATGGGCCAGACCGTCGAGGTCCGGCTCAAGGGAGAGGTGTATCGCGAAGGGCTGGTTGATGACGCCATGTCCGACGCATCCGGTATATGGATTGTTCCAGAGTGGCCGGCCCAGCGAGAATTCATCGATGCCGCCTCCGGGTTTGAGGTTTGGACCAGTCCCTGCCCCAGAGCGAGTAACGAATGAGTATGCCGCCGATTACCATCACCGGCCACATCCAGAAGGAAGCGTGGCGGAACAAGGTGCTGCCGCCGGTGGAGCAGCTCCGGGACGGCGTCTGGTCCATCCCCGTGGTGTTCCCCGGCAACCCCATGCGCTATACCCTCAGCTACCTGCTCCTGGGAGACGGTGACGCGGTCCTGATCGATCCGGGCTGGGACAGTGATGCCGGCATGGCTCAGCTGAGTGCCGGCCTGTCCCAGGCAGGCCTCGGGCCCACCGACCTGACCGGTATTGTCGCCACCCATTTCCACTCGGACCATCTGGGCATGGCCGCCCGGCTGCGCGCGGCCTCGGGGGCGTGGGTTGCCCTGGGCGAGAAGGAGGTGCGCCGGCTCACCGCCGCCGAGGACCCCGACCTTGTCCTGTCCGCCCACCGCGAGCAGCTGAGGCTGTGGGGCGTGCCGGCGGACCGGCTCGCCGAGGTGGCCCTGGACCGCCCCACCCTGACCCATCTGCAGAACCTCGCGGATCCGGACCTGCGGCTCACCCACGGCAGCCTGGTGCCCGCCAAGGGGCTGAACCTGCGGGTGGTCACCACTCCCGGGCACTCACCGGGGCATATCTGCCTAATCGATGAGCCGCACGGGATGATCTTCAGCGGGGACCATGTCCTGCCGCGCATCTCCCCGCACATCGCCCTGGAGCTGCCCGGGCCGGCCAACCCGCTGGCGGACTACTACGAGTCCCTGGGCCGGATCGCGTTCGAGGATGCGATGGAGGTCTGCCCGGCGCACGAGTACCGCTTCAGCGGCATGCAGCGGCGGGTGGCACAGCTGACCGCACACAACCGCGAACGCTCCGCCGAGGTCCTCCGGGTCCTGGAGGCGCACCGGCCCGAAACCGTCTGGGACATCGCCCGCCACCTGACGTGGTCCCGGGGCTGGGAATCCCTGCAGGCCTTTTCGCTGCGCCTGGCCGTCTCCGAAACGGCCAGCCACGTGGTGTACCTGCGCTCGCAGGGCCACCAGGTCGATGTGCCCATGGAGCCGGTTGCAGCTCGCTGATCACAACACGTTATGTACTGTCCTCCTCGGCCTGCAGCGCCTTGTACTTCGTCCACTCCACTGGGCCCGGCTCATCCAACTCGAGGATGGAACCTTCATCAACTAGCCCGTTGCCGCCGGGTCCGCGCTTGCTCAAGGCCGCGGACCGATGAGGACCGCCTGACCCTGATACGCAAAGCCGCCCATGTGCTCCACCACTACCGGAATTGGAGAACTACCCCCTGAATCCCGGGAAAATAAAGAAGATCCTGGTGGCGAATCGTGGCGAGATCGCCATCCGTGCGTTCCCAGCCGGGTACGAGCTCGTGGCCAAGACGGTTGCCGTCTACCCCAATGAGGACCCATACGGCGGGCCACATGAACGCAGCCTTCGGGCAGGGGCGCGACCTGGCCGTCATGAAGGGGGACCTTCTACACGTCGGATTGCAGCTGCGCTATCCCGACCTGTCGTTAGCGCGAGACAGCGACCCCGTCCAGTCAGCCGCAGCGCGCCGTGCGTTCTATGAGTGGTATTGCGACACGGAAACGCTCGTGTTCACCGGGCACTTGCCGTCGCCCAGTGTCGGCTACTAAGATCGAGCGTCGACGGGTTTGGCCGTCTGCTCATAGTGCGTTCTCGAGATAGCTCCGGTTTCTGCCATCGCACTGTCGTTCACGTTCCAGTCGGCCGTTCATGTCAGGCCGCGTCCATGCGTTCTCCTTGCGGGAGTGGTGCGGCCAGTGACCAGCACCAGCCGGCGAGTTCACGGGCGATGGCGGTGTTGGCCTTAACTGGCATTTTGTGGCGTTGATCGAAGTGTTCCCACTTGCGGTGCAGCCGGTGGTTCCCTTCGAGGGCGCTGATGCAGGGTTGCCGGCGCGACGAGATCAAGTTGGCGCAGGAGGCGTTCCCCGGGCCGGGCGTAGGGGCGGCGGTGCTGCCATGCGCTTCGATGAGGAGTTTACGGGCGTAGGTGTTCCCGGCCTTGGTGATCGGGCCCTGATGCCGTGACTGGCCTGAGGATTCCTCACTGGGGACGAGCCCACGACAGGAGCCGATGGATGAGCCGATGAAGCGGATCCAGTCACCGATTTCGACGGCCAGCCCGAACGCAGGTCGTGAGCTGGATGCCGCCCAGACACATCAGCGCGTCAACCACCGGAGCGTAGCGGCACGCTGCCACCGTCGCGGCGACCTGCCTGTCGATCCGCACCAGATGGGCGGCAGCAGCTCGGCCTGCTCGACATCGGCCTGATAAGTGAACTGCAGCGCCGGCTCGTCAAAGCGCTGGCTGATAAGCCACTGACGGTGTTCCTTTGTCCATCTGGTGTCTTTGGGGTAGCGGATCCCGTGCCGGAGCAGGATGGCATTCACCTGCTGGCGGGCATGTCCAAGATCCTTGGCCGTACCAGAGCGGAGCCGGGACAGATCCCGCAGGGCTTCCTCTTCACGGTCGGGGATCACCATGGCACCAACCCGGCAGCAGCAGCCGCAGCTCAGCGACAAAGCGGCCACCTACGTGCGCGCCCTGGTGATCTCCGGCGAGCTGCAGCCGGGGACACAGATCCGTCCGGAAACGGTCGGGGAGGAGCTCGGCATCTCCACAACGCCGGCGCGCGAGGGCATGCAGGCGCTCCGGGTCGAAGGCTTCCTCGAAGTGGTGCCGCGCAGGGGTTTCGTAGTGGCTCCGCTGGTCGGGGACGACATCCGCGACCTCTTCCGCGCACAGGCCCTGCTCGGCGGTGAGCTGGCCGACCGCGCGGCGCGTAACGGCTCCGAGGACGACGTCGGCGAACTTGAGGCCCTGCACCACGAGCTGATCGCTGCCGCCGCCCGCAAGGACACGGTGCTGCTGGAAGAGAAGAACCACGCGTTCCACCGCCAGATCAATCGGTTGGCCAACGCGCGCAAGCTCCTCTGGGTCCTTGGCCTGACCACGCGCTACGTGCCGCGCATGTTCTACTCCAACATCGCCGGCTGGCCCCAAGCTACAGCCGAGGACCACACCCGCGTCCTCGAAGCCGTCAAGGCCGGCGACGGCCAGGCTGCCCGGGCAGCCATGGAAGACCACATCATGCACGCAGGCGAACTGCTCGCCGACCATTTCGACGCCCGGCAGGTACAAGAGCAGCGGACGAAGGCGTAGCCCCTGAATGCCCGGACGCTTCCCTCCATCCGCGGGTGCGCAGCTGCTCTTGGGTAAGCGGGAGCACGGCTGCCGCGATCCGGCGGGCGTCGATCGGATCCAACTTACCGATCCCCCGTCGGCCGGCCCTACCCATCCGGGCCACTTCGACCGCCCGGTACCCGGCCAGCCCCGGCTGTCGGGGCTGGCCGGGCCGCGTGCCTGCATGCCCTCGATGACCTATCGAACTGGCTGTCGGCCACGGTGCGAGGCTGGCTATGGACCGGCCGGTCGAATCGGTGGCAGCAGCGCAGAACGGTTACCTTGTCACGGCTGAGAATGGTATGACACCAAGCCTCCTGTCCAGCCCCTCGGGATCACGCACCTCATCGTTCAAAACGCCTGCCTCGAATCGTTTCTACCGTTCCCAACCCATCGAACGGCGAGACATCGAGCGTCGAGCCGGTGTAGGGCGCCGCACCATAGCCCGGTTCCGTAGGCGAGGTCGTCCAGGCGGCGGCCGACAAGCGCAGTGAGCGGATCGACGTCGGATCGTTCACAGAGGAACAGCACGAGATCGACGGCGACGGCAGTGATCAAGGCGCGCCGGATTGACCGGCTGAAAAACGCCCCGATCGCAGCGGCCGGCCACCAGTGCCGGAGCAGGAGGCCGCATTCCTGGCGCACCGCCCACCCCAGGCCTCGGGCTGCCAGCCGCGTGGCGATTAAGCCAGCACCGTCGACGGCGGGAAGGCGTGCACGGAGGGACCACGCGGTCATCGCGCCGGCGCTGATGGCGACCGGTGCTGACCACCAGCGGCGTTGGAGGACCGCCGCGGCGCCGAGGGCCATGGGCAGCGACAGGACTGCCGGGGCGACTTTGTCACCGTGCCGAGAGGCCAGGAGGGCTCCGCCGGTTCCGTAGAGTACTTTTCGGCCAAGCCAGGCTCGCACGCTTGGCCGGATGGCGTGGCGAACTTCGATTGTGGGGTCGTACCGCACGACGTGTCCGGTCTCGACGAGCCGCCAGACGAAATCGACATCTTCGGCTACCCGCCACGTGTCCTGGAAACCGGCGCGCAGTAGTTCTGTGCGGCCTACGAGGCATGCCGAGGGGAGCCAGCCGATTTTGGCGCCGGGGCGGACCTGGCCACCGGTCCTGCCTAGGTCGAGGGAGGACGCGGCTGCGTCGTACCGTTCGAACCAGCGGGGCCGAGCCGTCCGGGTTACGCCGGCGACTCGGGGCCCGACGAGTGCAACGCGCGGGTCGGTGCAGTGGCGGGACAGGTCGAGCAGGGCGCTGGCGTCGGCTTCGACGTCGGAGTCGACAAAAGCGACCAGAGGCGTGGCGACTTGGGCGAGTCCGGCGTTGCGGGCTCCGGCCGGACCCAGGTTGCAGGGGAGTGGGATCAGGCGCGCGCCGTGCCGATGCGCGACCTGCGCGACGGCTGCCGGGTTGTGTGAGGCGTCGTCGACGACGATGACCCGCAGCGGAGCGAGTGCGGTCAGGCAGCGGTCCAGTTGTTCGGCCCGGTCCCGTACCGGGACGATGACCGTGAGGTCCGCCAGGGATACCTCGACGCGGTCGAGTACGGGGTTGGCGAGGTTGCCGTCGAGGAGGCGGCGGGCGAGTGACGCCGTCGTCGTATCCTTCACGGTCAGCTGACCGTAGGCGAGCAGGCTTTGTGCTCGTGCGCTGAGTCGCACGCTGCGGGTGGGGGAGCCGCCAATGAGGAGCCTTCCCTGGTCGGCGATGATGAGGTCGTCGCGGAGGCGGATTTGGAAGCCGTCAGGGAGCGTTTGCCGGTCGGTGAGCTTGGACACGGTCATGCGGAGAATCCTCCGTCGGCGTGCACGACCGAGCCGTTGAGGGCCGTGGCTTCGTGGCTGCAGCAGAAGGCAATGGCGGCGGCCACCTCTTCGGGGTTGAGGAGGCGCCTGAGCAGCTGGCGGTTGGCAAAGTCTTCGACGTCGGTCAGGTCGTAGACCTTGCTCGTGGCGGCCAGCATTGCCGTCCGGGTTGAGCCCGGCGACACCGCGCAGGCGGTGACGCCAGTGCCGACGAGGTCGGCTGCGAGCCCTTTGACGAGTCCGACGACGGCGTGTTTGGCGGCGTTGTAGGCGGCGAGCCGGAACAGCCCCTGGCGACCCGCGGCGGAGGCCACGGCGACGAACCGGGCGCCCTGCGGGTGCGGGCCGGCGAGGAAGGCCGGGACTGTGGCGGCGGCCGTGTTCCACACGCCCCGCACGTCCACGTCCCACAGCAGCTGCAGGTCCGCCTCGGGTGTCTCCCACAAGGGTTGTCCGCCGGCTATGACGGCGGCCGCCGCGACGGCGGCGTCAAGTCGTCCCCAGCGGTCCAGGGCGACTTGGACCGCTGCCTCGAGTTGGGCGCGGTCGCGGACGTCAGCGATGTGCCCGATGACGGTGCCGTCCGGGGCTTCGGCCACCACCGAGTCGAGGTCAGCCTTGGTGGCGAGCGGGTACGGCAGGCTGGCTTGGTCGCCTTCGCAGCCGTCGACTGCGAGAACCCGGTGGCCGTCCGCGGCCAGCCGGCGGACGGTCGCGGCGCCGATGCCCCGAGCTGCTCCGGTGACCAGCACGACGCGGGGGCTCACCGGGCAGGGACCTTTGCGCCGAGAGCGTCGACGACGTCGCTGACCATCGAGGCCAGCAGCAGCGCGCCGTCCTCGGCGGTCGCGCCGGCCGGGTCGCCGAGCACGCCGTTGGCGGAGACCGCCTTGATCCCGCCCTCCATCATCAGCGGGAGCAGTTCGGTGAGGGGGCCGGTGTTGCCGGCCTCGGCCCGCTCGAGCCGGACATCTCCAGGTCGCAGGTGGAGCATCAGGGAAGTCTCGGTGCGTCCGGCATGCAGGTCGACCTCTTCGGTCGCGCAGGCGGCCCAGGCGACGTCATGGCCCTCGCGGATGAGCTGGCGGACCGCGTCCCGCAGCGCAGTGAAGTTGCCTCCGTGCGCGTTGACAAAGACGACCCGCTCGGCCCAGGTGCGCAGTGACCGGGTGAGTTCGACCAGCACCGTGCGCAGGGCAGCGGTGCCGATCGAGCATGTGCCGGGGAAATCCTGGTGTTCCCCGCTGGACCCGTAGGCCAGCGCGGGCGCTACCACTGTCCTTTGTCCCACAGCGATCAGTGCCTTGGCTGCCGCGGACGCGACCGCGGTCGCAATGACCGTGTCGGTGTCAAGCGGCAGGTGCGGCCCGTGCTGTTCAATCGAGCCGACGGGCACCAGGACGGTCACCGCCGCGGGGACGTCGAAAGAGGTAGTTGATGAGAGCGCGGTCATTGGACTGGTCAACGGTTGGTCATGGCCGGCTCGGGGACGCCCAGGGCCCGGTCGAATCCGTCAGGGATGAGCAGGTGGTCGGGACGCAACTCGGCGGTCGATGACAACGCGAGTCCGCGCAGGGCGGAGTCGATGCCGCCGGAGAGGATGTCGAGGACGTTCTCGACGCCGGCCTGTCCATTGGCGGCAAGTCCCCACAAGTAGGCGCGCCCGATCAGGACGGCCTTGGCGCCCAGGGCGAGGGCCTTGACCACGTCGGAGCCGCGGCGCACGCCGCCGTCCATGACCACGTCGATCTGGTCTCCCACGGCCTCTGCGATGGGGCGGATCATCCGGATCGCGGCCGGGGTGCCGTCGAGGTTGTTACCGCCGTGGTTGGACACCGAGATGCCCGCCACGCCGGCGTCGACCGCGCGCAGGGCATCGTCGACGCGGCAGACGCCCTTGAGGACGAACGGTGTGCCGGAGATCTGCTGCCAGGTTTCCCGCATCCAGGTTACGTCTTCCCAGCTGGGTGGCGGAGTCGTCATCCACTCGTAGTAGGCGCCGAAGAAGGTGGGCGCCGGCCCCCAGGATGGTTTCACCGGGGTTTCGCCGCCCGGGGCAGCGGTTGGCGGCTCGCCGCCGGGCGGGGCGAGGTTGGGGGCGGTGAGGTCGGGCAGTTTTCCGGTTTCGCGGAATTGCTGACCGAACTGCCACAGCCACCGCGGCTTTGTAGCGACTTTGGGTGCCAGACGGACCATGGCCTTGAAGTCCACCTTTTCCGGGATTTCGGGGCTGCCCCAGTCGCGGCCCATCGAGAATGACCAGTCCAGGGTCGCGATCAGGCCGGCGACGCCAGCAGCGTGGGCTCGTTGCATGCGTTGGATCATCGTGTCTCGGTCGCCGGTCCAGTACATCTGGAAAAAGGTGGTGGCGCCGGTGGCGGTGACGTCCTCGACCGACTTGGAGGCGAAGTTGGACAGGCCCATAATCGTGCCCCGCGCCGCGGCGGCCCGAGCGACGGCGACCTCGCCGTCGGGATGTACTGCCTGTACTCCTGTTGGGCTGATGATGACCGGCGTGCCAATTCGTTGCCCAAAGACAGTCGTTGCCTGGCTGCGCTCGGGCTGCTGGCCGACGACGTGGGGCGCCATGCCGAGCTCGGCGAACGCTGCCTCGTTATCGGCGATGCTCTGGCCGCGCTCGGACCCGGCGACCAGGGCACCATAGACCGGCTGCGGGAGGCGCCTGCGGGCACGCTGCTGCGCAACGGCGACGGATTCGAACCAGGGGTTCTGCTTCCAGGGATTCTCGATTTTCATTTGCCTTGCCTTCAGAGGTTGGTGTCCGGACCGCCCAGCTCTTGTTTGGAGGAGACTGACGGCCAGGTGTCAAAGGGTGGTGGGATCGAAGCCCGCGAGGGGGCTCTCCGCACATGCCGAGACCGGCGGCCGGTCAGGCCGGCGGGTGAGGAGCTGCAGCATCACGGGCTGGTTGCGGGTCGGATTGGCTTTGGAATGGTCTTTGCTGGCCGGCGGTATGACGCGGTCCCCGGCGAGGGCCTGCTCGCCGTACCCCTGGACACATTCGGGGTCGGGGCCATCAAGGGGCAGGCCGGTGAAGAACTTCGCGGCCATGCAGCCACCGCGGCAGGAATCGAAGAACTGACACGTCGTGCACGCGCCGCCGGTCTGCGGAGAGCGCAGGTCCTGGAACAGCGGGGAGGTCTGCCAAACCTGCTGAAAGCCGCCGTCGGCGAGCAGGTTGCCGGCCAGGAAGTTGTCATGGATAGCGAACGGGCAGGCGTAGACGTCCCCGATGGGATCGATCAGGCACACGACCCGTCCGGCCCCGCACAGGTTCAGGCCCGGGAGCGACTCGCCGAAGGCTGCGAGGTGGAAGAACGAGTCACCGGTGAGCACGTCCTCGCCGTGGGCCATCAGCCAGTCATAGAGTTCGCGCTGCTGTTCGGGCAGCGGGTGCAGTTCGTCCCACACGTCAGCGCCCCGGCCGGAGGGGCGGAGGCGCGTGAGCCGCAGCGTGGCCCCGTACCGGTCGGCCAGCGCCTTGAATTCGTCGAGCTGGCTGATGTTCTGCCTGGTGCACACCACAGAAATCTTCGCGTCCTTGAAGCCCGCGTCCTGCAAATTTTGAAGGGCCCGCAGTGCGGTCTTGTAGGAACCGGGGCCGCGGACGTAGTCGTTGACCTCCGCCGTCGCACCGTCCAAGGAAATCTGGACGTCCACATAGTCGGTGGCGGCGAGGAAACGGGCCCGTTCGGGATTGATCCGCACCCCGTTGGTGGAGAACTTCACGCCGACCTGGTGGTCCACGGCGTACTCCAGGAGCTCCCAGAAATCCGGGCGGATCGTCGGCTCGCCGCCGCCGATGTTGACGTAAAAGACCTGCATCCGCTGCAGCTCGTCGATAACCGCCTTGCACTGTTCGGTGCTCAGTTCGCGCGGGTCCCGCCGGCCTGATGAGGAGAGGCAGTGCGCGCACTCGAGGTTGCAGGCGTATGTGAGCTCCCAGGTCAGACAGATCGGGGCATCCAAGCCGTATTCGAACTGCTGCACCAGCGTGCCGGACTGCGGCCTCTCCGGACGGTGGGTGGGACGCTCGGTCAGGTTGGTGGTCATGCTTCAGGTTCCTTCCGGGGGCGGATCATGTCGGTCGCGGCCAGGCCGCGCAGCGCCGCCGCATAGGATTCGTGCTGGGAGGCCGGCACGCCCGCGCCTTCGAGCGCGGTCCGTACGTCCGGGGCCGAACCGAGGCCGCGGACGACGGCGACCAGTTCGGGCCGCTTGAGGAAGGTCAGTTTCCGGTTGCCGAAATGGTAGGCCAGCGCCCCGAAGGGCTCGGGCCGCAGCGCCACCGACGGCGAGAGCGTCCACGGCTCTCCCAGCAGGGCGTCCATCAGTAGACGCCGCACATGCCGTCGATCGAGATCTCCTCGATGAGGTCTTCGCTGACCAGCTCGGTCAACTGATCCTGATGCTCGATGGGGTTCATTGTGATCTTCCCTTCTAACGTGTTCTTAGGCACATAAACGTGCTCTTAGCCACACTAATGGCACCGAGGGCAATAAATCTATCCTCTACCCAAAAATGAATCGATCATGACCAGAAACGGTAGGTTGCAATGTATGTCCAGTAAGCAAATCTGCACGGGCGCACGGGGCCGGCCGGAGGTCACCTCCCATGCTGTGATCGAGCAGGCGGCCTTCGCTCTCTTTGCCGAGCGCGGCTTCGCCCGCACCACCATGGCTTTGATCGCAGAGCGGGTTGGTGTTGGGCGGCGGACGCTGTTTCGCTATTACCAGTCGAAGAATGACATTCCATGGGGTCAGTTCGACGGGACACTTGACCGTTTCCGTGCGTTGCTGGATGAACAGCCCGATGATGCTCCGGTACATGCCGGGGTGCATCGAGCGGTTATTGAATTCAACCGTTTTCCCGCAGAAGCTCGTCCCTCACACCGTGAACGCATGAGGCTCATCCTGACCACGCCTGAGTTGCAGGCCCATTCTGTGCTTCGTTACGCGGCGTGGCGCCGCGTAATCGCAGAATACGTTGCACGCCGTACCGGGGCACAAACGGATGACCTGATACCCCGGATGGTCGGACACGTGTCACTGGCGCTCTCGGTGACCGCATACGAAGCCTGGCTTGCGCAACCGCAAACCGGCGCGGACGCGCTCCTGGACCTCATCGACCGCGCCATGACGGGTCTACGGACCTACCTTGACCCATAGAAGGGTCTGTGAGACTTATCTGCAGCTGGTCTGGGACTGGCAGGCAGGATGGGTACTGGCTGTCCCACCCCGTGGATGTGACTCAAAAAAACAATGACCGTAGTGTCTTGCTCCCGACCTGTCCTTCCATCGGGGTGGTTGGCCGGTACCCGTCCGGCCCACTTCGGTGACTTGATCAGAAGGTTGTCCGCGTCTTTGAGCGCGTGACCCGTCACAGTGTTGTTCCGATGTGATTCCTACCCGGCTGGTACCGGCCGACAGCGGCCATAACCATATCCGTGAAGAGGAAGGTACGAATGACCGCCATGTCTATCGTTGCGCATTCCCACCCGTTTGTCGTGGGGGTTGATACCCACGCCCGTAATCATGTTTACGCGATCCTCGCCGCTAGGACCCCTTAGCTACGTGATGTCCCGGGGGGGGGGGGGGGGGGGGGGGGGGGGGGGGGGGGGGGGGGGGGGGGGGGGGGGGGGGGGGGGGGGG
>NZ_JBNHIC010000020.1:0-80311 GCF_059092905.1 Arthrobacter sp. B0427-1-12
TCCAGCCATCGGTCATTCACGCTCATCACTCTCATCTGTGCAAGAGTGTCAGGGATGTCCCGCTAACGAACTGTCACCCATGTGTCCGGACCGCACAATAGAACCACAACCCCGTGGCCCCATTTTCAGTTGGCAAAAACGGCCCTATTTTCGGTCGGCGTTAACACACTCACCGGGCTGGTTTGTAAGCGATCGCTTACGGTAAGACGGTGCTTTCATGGCCGCTCGGGACCGCCTCAGTATGGCGTTCGCCGCATTGGCGGATCCGACGCGCCGCAACATCCTCATGCGACTTCAAAACGGCCCCCTCACCGTGAGTGATCTGGCGGAGCACTATCCGATCAGCAGACCCCCGTCTCGCAGCATCTGACGGTGCTCGAGAAGGCGGGGCTCGTGGCACGAGACCGGAGAGGGCAGTGGAACGACTGCACGCTCGCGACCGCCTGCCTGGATGAGGCAGCCGCGTGGACGGAGCAACAGCGCGCTGACTGGACCGAGCGGTTCGACCTGCTTGACGAGCATCTCAGGAACCGCCGTGAACACGATCGCGAGACCGATGACCATGGAGAAGGAGAGCAGCGATGATCGACGCGTCCAAGGGTTTCACGCTCGTCCGCACGTTCGAAGCGACCCCGAACAGATCTGGAAGGGGTGGACGGACCCCGACTCCGCAGCGCAGTGGTGGCATCCACGGGGAGCGAGCACACCCGAGAAACAGTAGAAATCGACGCGCGGGTGGGTGGCCGCTACATGTACACGATGGTGAACGAAGCCACGGGCGACAGGGGAGTCGCCGGCGGTGTATACCGCGAAGTCGCCCCGTTCGAGCGCCTCGTGTTCACCTGGGGCACCCGAACGGCGACCCAGATGACACTCCAGTCATTACAATCACCCTTGAGCCGGTTCACGAAGGCACACGCATGACATTCGAGCTGCGCGGCGTCGTCGGGACCAAGGGCGATGGGAGCTTCTACGACGGATGGCAGGAGGTGCGCGTTTCCCTCAGGGACTACCTAGGACAGTCCCAGGTCGCCCGCTGAGGGATCGGCCGATGGGGCGAGTCAGGTCCGTATAGTCGGGACCTCCGGCGCGGGTGAGGACCGCCGTAAGCACGTCCGCTTGCCGCGGTGTCCTCACCCAAGACACCGGCTGGCAGTAGTGGAATTGGCCAGCTCAGGTCGTACTATACCCGCCCGGGAAACCGCTTGCTCAGCGTTCCCCTTATGGGACGGTAGAACGGCTCACCGTTTTCCGGGTCACGTCTCCCGGTTCTCGTCGAGGTTTCGGAATGGCCGTAGCGGTGTTCCTACCGTGTACAACACTGGTGCCGTGTACGCGTAGCTCGGCGAGAGTGGCGTCCACGTAACGGGACATACCCGACCCCGCGGAGTAACGGACGGGGATTGCAGGTCGACCAGCCAGTCGGGGAACAACGCTGGACGGCACTTCAGCAGGCGTTGGAGAATGCCTTGGCCGGGTGCGCAGATACAGGTGAAGGCGGTCAGGAGATCCTGACCGCCCTCATTTCTGCGGATTACCGGTTGGTTTACCGGGAATCAGTGCAGGGGAAGTCCGGCCTTGTCGCTCTCCGCCTCGATGGCCTCATGGTGGCCATGGGCGTGTGCTGCCTCCAGCTCGGCCGGTGTCACCGGAGCAACGCGGTCTTCGAAGAAGAAGCGGGACAGCCATGCACGGCGCCGTTCCTTCCGCGAGATCTTTCCGTTGGCGTCCGGCTGAGCCGGCAGAACCTCCGGAGACTCGAAGCTGACCAACCGGTAGCGCTTGTACTCGCTCAGCGGCTCATGAACCTCGATGAACTCACCGTGGGGGAGACGGACGATTCGTCCGGTCTCGCGTCCATGGAGTGCAATCTCACGGTCCTTGCGCTGCAGTGCCAGTGCGATACGCCGGGTCACCACAAAGCCGATGATCGGGCCGAGGAAGAACAGCGCCCGCAGCCAGTACGTGACATCGTTCAGCGAAACCAGGAAGTGCGTAGCAATCAGGTCGGAGCTGGCGGCCGCCCACATGACGCAGTAGAAAATGACTCCGGCGACACCGATGCCGGTGCGGGTCGGGGCGTTGCGCGGACGGTCCAGGATGTGGTGTTCGCGGTAGTCCTTGGTGACCCAGCGTTCGATCCAGGGCCAGGCGAACATCAGGGCGAACAGCAGGCCGGCGGGAACAAGGGCAGGCAGCAGCACATTCAGGACCAGGGTGTTATCGCCCCAAGGGAACGGGATGATCCATTCGAAGGTGAAGTTACCCAGAACACCCGGCATCAGGCGCAGTGCACCGTCGACCCAGCCGATGTACCAGTCAGGCTGGGTACCGGCCGAGACGGGAGAGGGGTCGTAGGGGCCGTAGTCCCAGATTGGCAGGATCTGGAAGTTGGCCGCCATCAGGGCCACGACACCGAACACGATGAAGAAGAACCCGCCCGCCTTCGCTGCGTAAACCGGACCCACCGGGTAGCCGACCACATTGTGGTTGTTGCGGCCCGGACCCGGGTACTGGGTGTGCTTGTGCAGCACGACCATGAACAGGTGGATCACGATCATCAGCAAGATGAGGGCCGGAACCAGCAGGATGTGCAGCACGTACAGGCGGCCGACAATGTCGGTGCCCGGGAACTCCCCGCCGAACAGGAAGAAGGAAATGTAGGTGCCGACCACTGGAATGGCCTTGATGACACCGTCAATGATGCGCAGGCCGTTGCCGGACAGCAGATCGTCAGGCAGGGAGTAGCCCGTGAAGCCGGCGGCCAGGGCCAGGATCAGCAGTATGCAGCCGACGACCCAGTTGAGCTCACGCGGCTTGCGGAAGGCACCGGTGAAGAACACGCGGAGCATGTGCACCGACACAGAGGCAACGAACAGCAGCGCTGACCAGTGGTGTACCTGGCGCATGAACAGGCCGCCGCGGATGTCGAAGGAGATGTCCAGGGTCGACTGGTACGCCACGGACATTTCGACGCCACGCAGCGGAATATAGCTGCCTTCGTAGTGCGTTTCCGCCATCGACGGATCGAAAAAGAAGGTCAGGAACGTTCCGGAGAGCAGCAGGATGACGAAGGAGTACAGCGCAACTTCGCCGAACATGAAGGACCAGTGATCGGGGAAGATCTTCCGTCCGAATTCACGGACCATCCCGGAACCGCCGACGCGCTGGTCGACGAAGTCGGTGATGCGGCCGACCTTGGTCTTCGGTACATAGGTTTCAGATGCTGAAGGAGTGCTCATGGATTAGCCACGCTCCCAATAGCTCGGTCCAACGGGTTCGTGGAAATCGCTCTGGGCAACCAGGTAGCCTTCGTCATCGACCGTGATCGGAAGCTGCGGCAGGGCGTGTCCCGCCGGGCCGAAGATGACCTTAGCTTCCTGCGTCACGTCGAAGGTCGACTGGTGGCAGGGGCAGAGCAGATGGTGGGTCTGCTGCTCGTACAGCGCCACAGGGCAGCCGACGTGCGTGCAGATCTTGGAGTAGGCGACGATGCCGTTATAGGCCCAGTCCTCGCGTCCGGGAGACGGGTTGAGGTCCCTTGGGTTCAGACGCATGACGAGGACGACGGCCTTGGCCTTTTCCTCGAGCTTGTGCTCGGCTTCGTTCAGGCCCTCCGGAATGACATGGAATGCGGAACCGATGGTGACATCGGAAGCGCGGATCGGCGTGCCGTCCGGGTCACGGGTCAGGCGGACGCCGGTGTCCCACATCGTGTGGCGCAGGCGGTCGACGCTCAGATCCGAGTCGTCCAGATCACGGAAGATCGCGATTGCCGGCAGCGGGGCCAGGACCATGGCACCCAGCAGGGTGTTCCGGATCAGCGGACGGCGCTTGATGCCCGTTTCCTCGATGATCTCGTTGACCATCTTTTCAGCGATGACGCGGTCCTCTTCGCTGCGGATCTCGTGGCGGTCCTCCATGACCTCATGGTCCGGCATGAGCGTCTTGGCCCAGTGCACAATGCCGACGCCGATGCCGAGCATGGCGAACGCGGTACCGAGACCCAGGAACAGGTTCTGCAGGCGCAGAGTGCTGATGGTCTGGTCGAGCTCGATGAAGAAGTACGCGTAGAAGAAAAGCAGCGTTCCGATCATCGAGACTGCGAAGAGCGCCGCAACCTGTCGTTCGGCGCGCTTTTCGGCCCGGGGATCCGTGTCAGTTAACCGAGGGCGGTGCGGCGGTAGTCCAGGATCCTGGAACTTCTCCGCAACGCTCTGGCCAGCCTTAGCGACGGTGCCCGAGGCATTCGGACTGCCGTGACTATGGTCGCCCATTATCCCCCTCATCCTTCTGTTGATTCTGCATTAGCAAGTTACTTTGACTTCTGTGTTGGGCAGCGAGTGATGCCGTGACAATTGGTTAGGAAGACCGCGAGGTCAGCCAGATGGTGAAGGCGATGATGACGCCCAGGCCGGCGATCCAGAGGAAGAGGCCTTCGGATACCGGGCCGAGGGAGCCGAGGTCGGCGCCGCCGGGGGAGCCCTGTGCCTCAATCGTCTTCAGGAACGCGATGATGTCGCGCTTACCCTCAGGGGTGATGTTGGCGTCGCTGAAGACCGGCATGTTCTGCGGACCAGTGACCATGGCCTCATAGATGTGCTTCTCGCTGACGCCATCCAGGGCCGGAGCGAACTTGCCCCGGGTCAGTGCGCCGCCGGCTGCCGCGGCGTTGTGGCACATGGCGCAGTTGACGCGGAAGAGCTCGCCGCCCGCGGCAGGGTCGCCCTGCTCAGCATCCAGGATCTCCTCGCCGGGAATTTCCGGGCCCGCGCCGAGGGAAGCAACGTAGGCAGCCAGCTGCCGGGTCTGCTCCTCATTGAACTGAGCGGGCTTCGCCTGGGCCTGCGGGCCCTGCATCTGCATGGGCATGCGGCCGGTGCCGACCTGGAAGTCGACCGCAGCGGCA
This sequence comes from Arthrobacter sp. B0427-1-12, assembly GCF_059092905.1. Lineage (NCBI taxonomy): Bacteria > Bacillati > Actinomycetota > Actinomycetes > Micrococcales > Micrococcaceae > Arthrobacter > Arthrobacter sp. B0427-1-12. The sequence goes on from NZ_JBNHIC010000020.1 coordinate 4,910, forward strand.
CCTACACCGATCAGCGACGGACCCGCCTGGGTGCCCTCGGCCTCCAGGCCATGGCAGGTGGAGCAGTTGGCGATGAAGAGCTTTTCACCTTCGCTGACGTCGGAGGCGGAGAAGGCATCCTGGGCCTTGGCTTCATTGGCCGTGCTGGCTACCGCGTACAGGCCGCCTGTGATCAGCAGCCCCATGAGCAGCAGTGCTATTGCCGCTAGAGGGTGGCGTCGCTTCTGCGAAAGTGCCTTCACCTTTGGATTCCTAACTTCTGTGATGCGAGTGCTTCTGTGAGACTTCTTGAAATTCTGCCTCGTGTAGAAAACGAGTCAAGTAAGGCTTACTTCAGGAAGTAAATGACGAGGAAGAGGCCGATCCAGACGACGTCGACAAAGTGCCAGTAGTAGGACGTGACGATGGCGGATGTGGCTTCGAAGTGGCCAAAACGCTTGGCTAGGTAGGCGCGGCCGATGATGAACAGGAAGGCGATCAGGCCGCCGATCACGTGCAGGCCGTGGAAGCCCGTGGTGATGTAGAAGGCCGACCCGTAGGCGTTGGACGAGACGGACACGCCCTCGGAGACGAGCATCGCGTACTCGTAGGCCTGGACCGAGACGAAGATGGCGCCCAGGACGAAGGTCAGCAGGAACCATTCGATCATGCCCCACTTGGCAATATTGAACACACCGCCAATCCGGCGGGGCTGCAGACGCTCGGCGGCGAAGACACCAAACTGGCAGGTGAAGGAGCTGGAGACGAGGACGATGGTGTTGGCCAGCGCGAACGGGACGTTCAGCTTGGCGGTCTCCTCGGCCCACATTTCACCGGAGGTGCTGCGGAGCGTGAAATACATGGCAAAAAGCCCGGCGAAGAACATCAGCTCGCTGGACAGCCACACAACGGTTCCTACGGAAACCAGATTCGGGCGGTTCAGCGTCGGGTGCGCCGGGGTACTGGGGGCATGGGTCGCAGTTGTCACAAGGACATTATGTCTATAAAAACTGTGAGTTCACCAATGCCGGAACGAGCGTGGCGCGCCTTAAGTTTCCGAAAGCTGCAGGATTCCGCGGAAACACGCCAAACTTCACAAACAAGCTGTTTCTACAATTCGTAGATAATCTTGGTCTGTGACGACCTCTTCCAACTCAGTTCAACCTCTCCAGACATGGCCACCCCTGCTGACGGCCCTGATTTCGGGCCGGGACCTCACTGCCGGCGATACCCGGTGGGCCATGAACACCATCATGGAAGGAGCGGCAACTCCGGTGCAGACCGCGGCGTTCCTCGTGGCGCTTCGGGCGAAGGGGGAAACCGTCGAGGAACTGAGCGGCCTGGTGGAGGCCATGCTGGACAATGCCAAGCCGATTTCGATCGAAGGCCCCGCACTGGATATCGTCGGCACCGGCGGAGATCGCCTGAACACCGTCAACATCTCCACGATGGCATCGATCGTCTGTGCCGGAGCTGGAGCCAGGGTGGTGAAGCACGGCAACCGTGCGTCGTCTTCGTCTTCGGGTTCCGCCGACGTGATCGAGGCCCTGGGCGTCCATCTTGATCTGCCGGTTGACCGCGTTGCCGCCGTCATCGAGCAGACGGGCATCACGTTCTGCTTTGCCAATATGTTTCACCCGTCCATGCGGCATGCGGCTGTTGCCCGTAAGGAGATGGCCATTGCCACGGCCTTCAATTTCCTTGGCCCGCTGACGAACCCCGCCCATGTTGCTGCTTCGGCGATCGGATGCGCCGACGCCCATACCGCTCCGCTTATTGCCGGCGTGCTGGCAAACCGGGGGAGCAGGGCGCTCGTGTTCCGGGGCGAGGACGGACTCGACGAACTCACGATCACCGGCCCTTCGACCGTGTGGGAGGTCCGGAACGGAAAAGTGGAGGTCGAGCAATTCGATCCTGAGTCGATCGGGATCCCGCGCGGTACCGTGGCGGACCTGCGGGGCGGCGACGCCGCCCATAATGCCCAGGTGGTGCGCGATGTACTGGCGGGCCAGCGCGGCCACGTACGTGACGCCGTCGTACTTAATGCTGCCGCCGGCCTGGTGGCCCTCGACGAAAAGGCCGAGGGCTCCTTGGTGGACCGGCTCCGCGCGGCCGCAGCCCGGGCCGAGCAGTCCATCGATACCGGTGCCGCCCGGAGCGTCCTCGACAAGTGGATTGCGGCTACGCAGTAGATTTGGCTTTAACGTAAGCGGAGCGGGCCCCCGGCACGGGGGCCCGCTCCTTTCGCGTCTGGTTCTGGTCAGTCCTCGACGCCCAGGGAAAAAGCGGCGTCCAGATCGTGCTGGGAGAAGGCCCGGAATGCGATTTGGGTGACGGTTTCCTGGATGCCTTCGACCTTGGAGAGCCGGTCCGCGACGACATCAGCCAGTTCCTCATGTTTCCGGACCCGCGCGATGGCAATCAGATCCCACTCGCCGGTTACGGAGTAGACCTCGCTGATCCCCTCCAGCTCCGATATTTCCTGGGCTGTTTCCGGGATCCTTGTGGGTTCTGTCTTGATGAAGATAATCGCGGTTGCCATGCTGTGTCCTTTCGCGCTCGGGGACCGTTGTCCAATGCTTTGAGACTAGTTCATCCGGGGACGCCTGGCCCATTTCATGATTCCCAGCGCAATGAACCGATGACCCAGGATAAAGACGCCAAGGACCGCAAAGGTCACCAGCTGGAAACTGAAGGCCAGCCCGCCGCCGGTCAGTCCGCGCAGCGCGAGCCCACCGACGGCGGTCAGCAGCCAGACGACGACGCCGGTGGGCCAGAGTGCCCACGGCCTGCGCCAGGCGCGCATCACCAGCCAGCCAGCGCCGGCGGCTGCCAGGAATGGCCATGCCGTCGCCAGCACGCCCAACGCATCCAGGCCGCGTTCATGGGTGTCCCGTCCCAGCGCAGCGAAGAGGACGACGACGGCAAGGTCGAGGATGAGTGCGATGAAGGCCATATGCCAAGGGTAGTCGTCCGGCTGAACTTGTTTCCCTAAATACAAAATTATAGGCTTGTGAATCGATCAACAATACTTTGGGGTTGTGTCCATGTACGTCATGACGATAGATCAGCGTGGCTCCCGTAGCGGTGAGGATCTCGTGGAAGGCCTGCTGCGCAGGCTTAATTCCGACGCCGCGCTGCCGACCCTTCGACCCTTCGAGCGGACCGCCGGAGACGAAGTCCAGGGCGTCCTCGACGATGCTGGAACGGTGGTGAGGATTGCACTCATGCTGGCCGCCACCGGCCACTGGAGTGTCGGCATCGGAATCGGTCCGGTCCGGGAGCCGCTTCCGGAAAGTACGCGGGCCGGTGCCGGTCCGGCGTTCGAGCACGCCCGCTCCGCAGTGACGGAAGCCAAGAACGCGTCCGGACGCATCTGCGTCCATGGTGTCAGCCCCAGATGCAATGATGTTGATGCGGTGCTTCAGCTTCTTGGTGCACTGGCCCTCCGGCGCAGCGCAGCCGCTGTGGAGGCCGGCGAACTGCAGGAACAGGGGCTCACGCAGCAGCAGGTGGCTGAACGCCTGGCGATCAGCCAGCAGGCCGTGTCGAGCCGGCTGCGTTCAGGGCTCTGGTTCGAAGACCGCCGGGTCCGCAGTACGGCAGTACGGCTTTTGCAGGAGGCGAACGAATGACTGTAGCCAGCATGATCGCGCTGATACTGACGGCGGTGATTGCGGCACCCCTCTACTTCAAACGCTTCGAAGGGTCACGGATGGCCCAGCACCGCTTCGTGGTTCCGGTCCTGCTGGCGCTGCTGGGACTGGCTGCCATGTTCGGCGTGCTGGGCACGGACTCCGTCGCTGAAGTGGTCTACCCGCTTGCGGTCCTGGCTGCTGCCCTGGGCGGCGGGCCCGTTACGGTGGCGATCCTGCAGGTTTCCTTTAACAAGGAACACCCCGAACACAAGACCGAGGATGTGGAGGAAGCGCCAGTCCTGCGCGGGGGAGCCTGGATAGGGGTCCTGGAGCGGACGGCCATCAGCGTCACGCTGCTGGCCCACTGGCCGGAGGGACTGGCTGTCGTGTTGGCCGTCAAGGGCCTAGGCCGTTATTCGGAACTGGGCAAGTCAGGGGCAGCGGAACGCTTTATCCTCGGCACTTTCGCCAGCGTCCTGTGGGCCGCAGCCGCGGCGGGCATCGCTTTCCTTAATCTGTAGCTCAGGACCGTGGCGGCACGGCTCGTTGCCGCATTCAGCAGATTCATGCCATGGACGGCGAAACGCTGCTGAACTTCCCTATTGCGGTGCTCTTCGTGCTCATCGGAGGTCTGTTCGCCGGAACGGAAATGGCCCTGGTGTCGCTGCACGAGAGCCGGATCCGGCAGATCGAGCGCAGGGGCAGCCGCGGCGCCCGTGCAGCGGAGCTGGCCAGGAATCCCAACCGCTTCCTCTTGACCGTCCAGATCGGGGTGACCCTCGCCGGTTTCTTCTCCGCTGCCTACGGCGCTTCCACGATTGCCCCCCGACGTTGCTTCGATCCTCGAATCCTTGGGCCTGGGACCGGGCACCGCAGCCACGGTGCCTTTTGTCGGCGTGGCGCTGATCATTGCCTATCTCTCGCTGGTCCTTGGGGAACTGGTTCCCAAGCGGCTGGCCATGCAGCGCGCAGCCGGCTTTACCAGAATGGTCGGCACGCCGCTGCATGCCCTGTCCGTGGTGATGCGGCCCGTGGTGTGGCTGCTCTCAGCCTCCACGAACCTGCTGATGCGCTTGCTCGGCCGCGACCCTTCGGCGAAATCAGGACGGGTCCGCCCGGAGGAACTGTCGGGCATGGTGGCCGACGATGAAGCCCTGGAAGAGGACAGCAGGGTGATCCTGTCCGATGTATTCACGGCAGGCGACCGACGGCTCCGCGAGATCATGCAGCCCCCGCACGGACGTCCGCTTCCTCGAAGGACGGATGACGGTCGAACAGGCCCGCAGCCTCGTCGCCGATTTACCGTATTCCCGGTATCCGGTGATCGGGGAAACCAGGGACGATGTGCTGGGGCTCATTCATCTGCGTGATCTCCTGCGGCTGCGGGAAGGTACTGAACCGGAGGTGGCCCGAACCGGGGGACCGGCGACCGTAGCGGATGTCGTTCGGCCCATCCTGCTCCTACCCGGGACGAACAGGGTGCTGCCATCACTGTCCAGAATGCGCAGGGAGGGCCAGCACATTGCTGTGGTCGCCGACGAATACGGCGGCACCGACGGCATCGTCACGCGGGAGGACCTCGTGGAGGAACTCGTGGGCGAGATCTATGACGAGTACGACCAGGGCGACGAGCCCGAAGACACGGTGCGGATGTCCGGAGGTGCAGTGGACGTCGACGGCGGGCTGATCCTGCAGGAGCTGGACCAGCTTGCCCATGTGGGCCTTCCGGAAGGCGATTATGAAACTGTCGGCGGCTTCATGCTGGAGCGGCTGGGCAGGATCCCGGCGGTCGGAGACACAGTGGAGATCCCAGGCTATGACCTGAGGGTCATCTCCATGCACGGGCTGCGGATCGGACGGGTCCGCGTCACCCCCCGCTGAATGGATGTACGACGGCGGCACCCGGCCGGGCGCCGGATGGTTGGCTGCGCCGGTGGGCGGCGCTACGCTCAACGCGGGATCGTCACGATCCCCGCTCGGATCCCTGGACCATGAAGATTCACCGTCATGAGAGGACGAAGCACCATGCCGAAGATTACCCCCTGCCTGTGGTTCGATACGCAAGGTGAAGAGGCGGCTCGGTTCTACACCTCGGTTTTCAGGAACTCGAAGGTCCTGGAGGTCGCCCACTACGGCGAAGCTGGTCCACGGCCGGCGGGGGAGGTCATGACCGTCAGTTTCGAGCTGGACGGACAGGAATTCACCGCCCTTAACGGCGGCCCCGAGTTCAGGTTCAATGAGGCAGTTTCCTTCCAGGTCAGCTGCGAAACCCAGGAAGAAGTAGACCACTTCTGGGCCAAGCTCTCTGAAGGCGGCGAGGAAGGACCGTGCGGCTGGCTGAAGGACCGGTACGGACTGTCCTGGCAGATAGTACCCACCGTCCTGGAGAAACTGGTGGCCGGACCGGACCCGGAGAAATCGCAGCGCGCGATGCAGGCAATGCTCCAGATGAAGAGACTCGACATCGCGGAACTGCAAAAGGCCTACGACGGAGCGTGATCCGGCAGCGCCGCCGCTGAGCGTGGCTGCTCCGGGGGGCCTGGGACGTTCGGGCGGGCCGTCGTCGTGCTTTTCCACCACCGGCGCGCGGCGCCCATCAGCTGCATGGACAGCGCCCAGTATGCCACTCCTGCTGCCAGCGATGCGGCCACCGCGAGCGCCGGGTGGATGGCCGCCAGCGGGGGAAAGACCAGCCAGTGTGTGAGGTAGGCATACAGTGAAGCGTTCGCCAGCAGTTCCGTGAGGCGGCGGACCCCGGCGGGGACGGGAACGGCGGGCAGCCAGATGAGCAGGAGGAGCCCGGCCAGGAGCGTCGCCTCGCGGGCAGGGTTCTCGAAGAAGCCCGGGACAGTTAGCACTGCGATGGCCGACACAGCGCACCGCTGCAGCATGGTGCGGGTCCGCGCAATCGCCCATCCCAGAGCAAAGAGCCACAGCACCGGGCCGGTATTCGGCAGGCCGGGATCCACTATCTCGAAGCGGCGCAGCAGCCCGATGGCGGCCAGGGCGAGCGGGAAGGCAAGCGGAAAGCGCCGTTCGGCGCGGTCGACCCACGGCACGGCGAGCAGCGCCGCCATGGCCACGAGGGTGTAGACAAGCACCTCGATGAACCAGAAGTGCCATTGGGTTGTCACCGCCTCCGGCCCGACGAGGGCGTTGAGGAGCACGATGTTGGCCGGCGTGTAGTTGTCAGTCACCAAATAGGCAGCGGCGATGAAAACCACGCTGGGCACGACGATTCGGCCCAGGCTGCGCAGCTGCCGGCGCAGACGGGGAAGCCGCTCGCCCGCGAGCTGGAACCGCGCGAAGTTGTACCCGGCGACTGCCATGAGTACGTGCGCCATGCCGGGCCAGCTGAAGAGCTGGACATGGGTACTGACGATGAAAACGATCGCCGCCGCCCTGAGGACGATGCCGGTCTCCAGGCGGGCGAAAAGCCTGCGTGTGCGGCGGACGGGTTGCGGACGGGGCGCCAGGTCCCGGATGGGTGTGACGTGCCAGTCCGGCGGGAGGTGTCCCAGTGCCTTTTCCAGCCGGACGGAGGCCGCCACATAGGACAGTGAGTCACCGCCGAGCGAGACGAATGTGCTGTCGTCCCTCACCTCGGGACACTCAAGTGCTTCAGCGAAGATCCTTTTGATGTCTTCCGGCCCTTCGGCCGGGGTGTGCCCGGGTGCCGGCACGTCCTGGTGCGGCTGGGCGAGGGCCAGGACAGCGGGATAGTCAAGCTTGCCGGTGGGCAGGCGGGGGAGCCGTTCAACGGCGTGAACCTCCACAGCTGCCCGCGGCAGCCCGAGGTTCCGGGCCAGCACCTTGCGGAGCAGATCGGGATCGTTGTCGCCTTCGATGGCCACGACCAATCGTTCATCGGACCCGGCGCTGGCAGCGGATAGACCGAACTCGTCAAGGATCCGCTCCACCTGCCCGAGGTCGATGCGCAGGCCCACGATCTTGACGAACCGGCTGCGCCGGCCCACCACCTGGTACAAACCATTGGGCTGCTTCCGGGCAAGGTCGCCGGTGCGCAGCTCCTCGATGGTGCGGCCCAGCGAGAGGTCGCCCGGGTCCTCGGCATAGCCGAGCATGACGTTCGGACCGGTGTAGACCAGTTCGCCGTCGTCCAGCCCGGGCACGGGGTCGATGCGAAAATCGCCGCCGGGTACCGGTATGCCGATGGTCTCCGGATTGGATGCCGCCAGCTGCGGGGGAAGGTAGGCCATCCGGGCTGTCGCCTCGGTCTGGCCGTACATCACGACTAGGTCCCAGCCGGACCGGCGGCCGAGCTCAGCGTAGTGGCGCACCTTCTCCGGACCGAGCCGGCCGCCGGCCTGCGTCACGTAACGCAGGTTCGGCAGGTCCATCCCGGCGAAACCCACCCGTTCGAGCAGTTCGAAGGTGTACGGGACGGCCGCGAACGTCGTCGCATGTTGGCTGCGGAATAGCTCCCAGAAGCACGGGTCGACGACGGACAGTTCCGTCAGCACCAGGCCCGCCCCGCGAAGGAGATGGCTGTTGATGACCGAGAGACCGTAGCAATAGCTCATGGGCAGCGTCGTGGCGGCGCGGTCGTCAGGCCGTATGTCCAGGTACTCGGCAATCGCCTCGGCGTTTGACTGAATGTTGCGGTGCGAGAGCCGCACCAGCTTGGGGGAGCCGGTCGACCCGGAAGTGCTCAGGAGCAGAGCGAGGTCGGGGTGCAGGTCGTGGCACGTGCCGGGACGCCGCTCCTCCAGCCGGGGTTCCCCGTTCCCCGGACGCACGATGACGTCCGGATCGTAGGCGGCGACGAGCGACTCCAGGACGGCAGGCTTATCCGCCGGAGCAAGGATCAGCGGGTGGCCGGAGACCAAGGCCGCCAGATATGCGACGAGCGAGTCCACATCGTTGGCGGCCTCCAGCACCACCAACCGCCGTACTGGGCCCAGGCTGGCCGCGACGGCGTCGACGCGGCCGGCGAGCTCCCTGTAGGTCAGGATTCGGTCGCCGGTAACGGCCGCGGGACGGTCTCCGTGCCGGGCCAGGTCGGCCGCGAAGGAAACCCCCGCAAGGTCAAGATTGGTCACCGCAGAACTGTAATAAGAAAGGCTGACCTTAGTACAGTCGACGAAGAGACGTTACGGGAGGCGTCAGTCTATTGTTTTGGAGCGGGTACCACCCGGAGGAAAACCGCCTGGAGAAAGGATGTTGATGCGGATCGAACTCGATACGCCGCTTCGCAGTGACACCAGGCAATTGTTGAACGAGCATCTCCTCGACATGCTCGCGATTTCGCCGGCGGAGAGCGTGCATGCCCTGGACGGTGCCGGGCTGGCCGCACCCAGCATCACGTTCTGGACAGTTCGGGACGGGCACACGCTCCTGAGCTGCGGAGCGCTCAGGGAACTGACGCGCGGGGAGGGAGAGATCAAGTCCATGCGTACCGCGCCGGCCGCCCGCAGACGCGGAATAGCCACCCGCATGCTCACCCACATTCTCGATGTGGCACGCCATCGCGGGTCTGAGCGGGTGAGCCTCGAGACCAGGTCCCAGGAGTTCTTTGCCCCGGCCCGGCTGCTCTACAGCAGCCATGGCTTTACGGAATGCCCACCTTTCGCCGACTACCGGCCCGACCCGAACAGCGTCTTCATGACACTCGACCTCAGAACCGCACCGCACGTTTGTCCCTGACCGGCGGCCGCCACAGCTGCTTGTTGCCATGGACACCCCGTTGGTTCAGCACATCAGGAACCTGTTTCTGACTGCACAGCGAAGAGGGCCCCGCGGTGAACAGGGCCCTCTTGGATCGGGAAACAGCCGGTCAGGATTTACGCTTCGTCCGCAACTTCGGCTTCGTCCGCAACTTCGGCTTCGTCCGCAACTTCGGCTTCGTCCGCAACTTCGGCTTCGTCCGCAACTTCGGCTTCGTCCGCAACCTCGTCACCCGCAACCTCGTCACCCGCAACTTCGGGGACGTCTCCAACATCGACGTGTCCGGGCTCATGTACACCCTTGTCGTCGTTGATGGTCTCAATCTCGGTCTCTGCAACTGCGTCATCGGTGGCCGCCTGAGCTGCGGTCAAGCCGCCGGCGAGAAAAACGCCGGCTACGGCGACGGATCCGATAATCTGCCTGGTCTTGCTGTTCATTGCCTTCTCCATCCATGAGTTCTGTGTGCCGGTCCGGCATCCTGTCGGGGCGGAAAGAAAACCAATGGTTCCAGTCGTCGGGACCTGGATCCTATTTCCGGATTCTGTTCCGAAATCCCCATGTGTCATTTATGCCAGCAAATTCTTGGGAAAAAGTTGATAAAATGAATAATGAGAGGAACATGAGAATTTGATGAGAGAATTTTCATCTGGGTTTCAGATGCAGAAGGTCCTGGGTAATTAGACGCCCATTGATTAATAAGGTGAGCGGCGAGGGGAGCTCAGGACAGGCAGTGCCCATGTCCCCGCACCCTGCAGAAGCTGGAATACCGACATTTCTCCACTTGCATGCCGGAATTCCTATCTCGGTCTGGACAGTTGGGCGCAATTAGCATTGTGGTGAGGGGTATTAGTGTGAGCAATTGTTATGCCGTGGATTTAATTCCGGACAGGCCCGTGGAATAGCTTGTCTTTATGGCTTTCTATGAATTGTGGCCGAATCATTCATCGGTGCGGACAGGCCGCGAATAAGGTGGGTTCTTGAAGCCGTCGCGGTCCGCAACCGGAGCACCGCCGAATACCGCAATGTGTCAAGATATTTCTGCCGGAAGACCTCCCGCGCATTCCCGCAATCCAGCTCGTTGCCTTTAAATCTCATCGTTTCTAAAAGTGGTTCGGCGGTTTCTGTCGAAAAGCCGATGGCTGCCTGCTGAGGGCAACATGCGCAGCCGGCAATTCGTGAAGTTCCGGAATCCTGGGGGATCCAGCGGAAGACGTCTGGAGCACCGATGCTGGTTGCAGGTGGAGGTGCCCGGAAGCAGGCAGATAGGCCGCCACGGGGGGAGCGTCTGACGGCCGGCGAATTCACCCCCACTTCGACCTAAGTGTCTGGCCTCTGTATTCCGGACCCGCCTGTTCTGACGCGCATCCGGGATGCCGATGAAGTATTAGGCGTCGTCGCCGACGGAAGGCAGCCAGCTGATATCACTTAAGAACGTGCGGCGATGTAGTCCATGAACGCTGCGCCCGAGGCCCGGCGGTGTTTTTCTGTGACTTGGTAGCTGTAGTTGAAGGCTTCGGCAACCAGCGGCGCCGGGATTTCGAGTACGAGGGAGCGGAGGGTGGCGTTCCTTGCTCCTAAGAGGTCGATGCCGCTGCGTCTGAGCCGGTTCATGAGGGTGTTTTGATGGATGTGTTCGCCGGGGCGCTGGCCGGGGAATAGCCAGGTTTCGCCGGCGTGGGCTGAAGTGGTTTGATGCGGAAGCGAGGCCAGGTGCGTGCTGAAGACCGCGTCGAACGGAGCCGGGATAGTGAGTTCCTCCGTATCGATGGTCAAGGTCGTCAGATCGTTGACTGACTTGAGCTGGCGTCGGCGCAGCCGTGCGATCCGGGCGAGTGGTTGTCCATAGACGAGCAGGAGGATCGCTGCCGCTTGATCAGCGGGGCTAAGCCCGACACTTCCTTCGCCGACGGCCTGGTGGATGAGGTCGAGCCGCTTTTCCTGGCTGATGATTCGGGATGTCTGGGCGGTCCGGTACGGAAAATTCAGCTTGGGCATGTAGTGGTGTTTGATGGCCCAACGGACGAAGGTTCGGGCCAGGGAGCGTGTGGTTGGACCGGACGCCAGCCAGTCGTCGATGTCCTGCTGACGGCATTGGCCCGGGTCGGTTTCGCGGCTGGTGAGGAAGCCCAGGAATTCGATGGCTGCCGTTGTGGACTGTCTGGCGGAGAGCAGGGTCCCTTTGCGCAGCTTGCCGGTTTCGGCGAGATGGTGCATGCGGTTCAGATGGGCCCACTTGCCGTAGCGTCTGATCAGGCTGGAGTTTCCTGCCGTGAGGGCGGAGAGTTTGGTTTCGAGCCAGGTTTCGTAGGCTTCGATGTCCTTGTGGTATCCGTTCAGCAGGCCGTGTTCGACGAAGAGTTCACGCAGGAAGGACACTTTCCCCGGCTGGGGGTGTCCCGTGAAGGTCCCGTGATTCAAGGGCTTGGCGCCTTTGGCTATGTCGGAAAGAAGAGTTGCTGAAGGGCTGTTCGTGGCCAGCCAGGTCCTGGCGCTGCGTGCGTTCTGCTGCGTCGTCAGGGCTTCGAGCAGCGGCACCAACGGCTTGGCGATCTGACCGTTCCGGTCATCCATGAGATGGGTGAGTTCGTCCCTGAGCACGCAGTGGGAGCAGAGTCTGTCCCGGGCCGGCTCGTCTTCGCGTCCGCAGCGCGGGCAGCGAAAGTCCTGCGGGATGCCCGCGCAGTCTGTGCAGGCCGGCTGCCCGTCGAGCAGGCCTGGCAGGAGCCTCGTCGATTGGCATCCCGGGCAGGTGCCGTGTTTTCGCGTGGCCTGTTGAAAGCAGCGCCGGCAGATGGTGCCCTCCGGCCAACTTGCTCCCGTGCGGTGGCTGGGCTGCTCGCAGCGGACGCATGGCTTCATGGATCACGTCTCACGCGCGCCCGCACGGGACGGATCGCCTCGTTGTTCCGGGGTGCTTCTCCCGTCGTTCCGGTACGGATCCGTGTGGGTTCAGCGGCGACGGTGACGGGGCAGAGCTCCTCAAAGGTGCAATCGAGGGTGTCCAGAATGGCGCCCAGAAGCTTGAGGCTCATGCGTTCCGGGCGGTTGCCGATGAGGCGGTAGATCTGTGAGTTGGACAGATGGATGCCGCGGTCGGCGAGGTGGGGGAGCAGGTCCGCGATGGTGTTCAGGCCGCGGGCCGCCATGAGTTCCCGCAGCCGCCAGCCGTAGTCGATGGTGCGTTCCATGATTAGCTCCCTTCCTTTCTCTCCATGATGGTTCCTGCCAGGGAGTTGATGGCATTGGCCACGATCCGGTTGCGGTAGTCGGGGGAGACCCCGGTGTAAATGGAGGTGGTGGAGCCATGCTCGTGGCCGACCTGCTGCTGGATTATCTTGAGTTCCTCACCGTTGTGGCCCTCTGGCCTGCGGTTTTGTGTTGAGGGCGGCGTCCATGACGTGGATGACGGTGGCATTGGTTGTCCTTTCGTCGGGGTGTAATCGTTATGCGTCCGCGATGCTCCGGGGTTTTGAACCGGCCGGTTCCCGGCGGCGTTGCCCGAGGGCGTAGGCGAGTTGCTGGTGCAGGCGCTGGTTCTCGTCGGTGAGGCGTCGGATGCGGTCGTTGGCGGCTTCGAGTCGTTGCCGCAGGGAGGCGCTGCTTGCCCGATGGGGTTCGGGAACCGGTGGAGAGTTCGGTTCCGTTGTGTTTTCGCGGAGGTGTTCTATTTCGGCGCGGAGATCGGGTTGGGTGTAAAGCCAGGAGCGGGAGACGCCGGCGTGTTTGGCAACGGCGTCGAAAGTGATCGGGCGGCCCTCGGCGTGCAGGCTGCGCAGTGCCTGGACGGCTTTGGCTCGGGTGTAGGCGGCGCGCTGCTGAGCGGCTTTGACCAAATGTCTGCTGTTGTCGGGGCGGCTCATCCGGTCTCCTGCGCTGGTTCTGGGGCGTCGAGGGAAGTGATGATGCGGTCCAGGTTGCCCAGCACGGCCTGGTTCATCTCGATCAGGCGTGTCTGTCCCCGTGCTTCGGCGGCGGTCAGGAGTTGGACGGTCTGGCGTCGTTGCTCGCGGTGCTGGGGGAGGAACTCGGCGGTCGTGACGAACATTGGGCAGGTCAGGCATGCATTCGCGTGCGGGCAGGACTTCTGGACAGGCAGCCCGCAGAACCCGTTCGGCAGGCTCTGCGTCGCGCGTCCGACGCGCTGCTTCGCCCAGCTGGCTTCGGCCAGTGGTCCTGCCGGGTCGACGGTGATCGTTTCGCCGTTGACGTTGACCTTGCGGGCGTTCTCCCAGTGACGGCGGACGGTCGTGTCGTGCAGTCGCGCGTAGTGGGCGGTCATCTCAGCGGACGTGTGGTCCAGAAGGACCCGGACAACTTCCTGCGGGACGTCGCGGTTGATCAGTGTTGTTCCGAAGGTATGCCGCCATTGATGCGGGGTCAGGTGTACCGGCTGGCCGTGTTCGTCGCGGATGTCGCAGCGTTCCAGCCAACCGTCAAGCTGCCCGCGGTAGGAGTGCGTGGTCAGCGGCTTGACTCCGTCGGGGTTCATCTTCGGTGCCGGGAACAGCCAGCCGCTGCCTCCGGGGAACCGTTCACGAACGCGTCGTTGCTGGTCGATGATGGCGGCGTGGACTTCCTCGTCGAGGGGGACCAGGGCTTCGCGTTTCATCTTTCGGTTCAGATACCTCAGGTAGGGGGCTGTGTCGCCGTCACGGACCACGCAGTCCAAGGCCAGGTTGCAGGCGTCCCCGACGCGCAGGCCGCAGCGCATCAGGATCAGCGTGAGGAGCCTGCTGTCGGGACTGGTCCACTTCTTGAGGTTGTCGGGCTGGTCCAGTTGCGCCATGACGTGATCGGCAAGTGCCCGCGGCAGACGTTTTGCGGGCCTCGGGAAGTCTTCAGGATAGAAGGCCGCCGATGCCGGCAGATCCTCGGCCCAGCCGTGCCGGCGGATCGCAGCGAAGAAGGCGCTGAGGGAGCTGACGTCGCGGCCCCGGGAGGTCACCGCCCGGGTGTCCCGGGCAAGCTCCGCGAGGAAGCGCTCCAACAGGGCACGGTCGATGCAAGTCAGGCTCTCGGTGCCGGGCAGGACGCGAGCCAGGAACGCGGCGAATCGGTTCAGAGCGAGGACGTCGATGCGGGCTTGAAGGATCTCCCTACCGCTGGTCAACCGCCAGCGGACGAAGCGTTTGGCCAGCGTGCGCAGCCGCGGTTGCGGGATCTTATCGAACCGAAGCTTGCCGCGGGTGCCATTGAAGCCGAGCCGGTGCAGGGCCCAGACGTCGCGGTCGAACTCGGATTCCCAGCCGACGCCGGCGGCGAGGTCTTCAAGCCGGGTGTAGGCGAAGCGCAGGAACGCGAGTTGTCCGTTGTGGCGGTGGCTGCGCCCGGCGCGGCCGGCGCCATAGAACTCTGCCCACTGGTCAAGATCCCACTCCAGCAACGAGGTGACGCCGCTGTCACCGACGAGCCGGATCACGGGCATCACGACAGAGGCGCGGGTATTCGTTCGCCGTTCCTCATAGCGGCATTGCAGCGCGTGCTGGAGCTCAAGCCGCAACTGGGGCCGGTCGTGCAGGCAGCGGAAATCGAAGCGGTCATGGCCGATGCTCTCGCACCGGGCCACGAAATCATCGACATCTGGTGCGCCGATGGCGTGCCAGCGGGACTTGTGGTTCAGGCAGAACGGCGAGTTGCCTTGCGCCCAAAGATCACAGAAGGAGAGGCGGCATTCCCGTCGCCCGCCCGCGTCTTCCGGGGCGAGCAGGGCGAGCCAGACGCTCATGTCAGTCTCGCCGGAGCGCTCGAAGAATCCGTGATGACGGACGCAGAGGCCACGTCTTGCCGAGCCGAAGCGACACCCGGAGACGGTGCATGCTGCCAGCGGGCCCATACCCACGGGCAACGGCCCGGGACTGCCGAGGAATGACTCCAGCTCAGGGCGTCCCCGCTCAAGCCAGCGCCTGTAATGGCCCTTGCAGAACCCCTTCACGGTACGTGCAGCTCATCACGGGTGAAGGGGCGCCTGCCTGGCCGTCCCATCGTCGGCTGCGAATGCCGGGCCGTGTTCCACTCATGGAACACCTGGGCCGGATGCTCCCCGAAACGCTTCCAGCACAGTTCGCCCCAGCCATACGCCGGATCCGTCAGGAACTCCAGGAACAGGCGCAGCGAACTCTGATAACCCAGCACCGTTGTATGGGCAGCTCCACGCAGCGCCCGCAATTCAAGGAAGAACTCATCAACGACCGCCACATTCCACGCCCACGGGTAGGCGTCGGCGAAGCGCCTAAACCGCACCACATCCGCCCTCCGGTGCTCCACGGTTCCGGCGGAAAGATTCCTGCTCATTTGCTGGGCAGCCCAGCCATCGAGCATTGCCAGCCACACGGTTTCCTCGGCGTTGAGCAGGCCCGCACCGGCCCTCAGATGCTCCGGCACCCCGGCAGACATGATTCGCATAATGTGCGAAATCCTCGCACTAAATGCGAGAAGAAGCCAGCAGGTCAGTGAAACCGCAGGTCAGGCGGTGAACCTAAGCCCCGACAGGGCCGCATGCCAGGCTTCCTGCCTGACTGCGTCCGGCTCCAAGGACGCGCAAAAGGCCCGCGGACTCGGGGTGGAACAGGGGACACGTCTATTCGCATCCAATGCGAACATCACGGACTTTACTTGACATAATGTATATTATCGGCGTTTTTGGAAGCCGATGAAACCACCCGCAAAACCGGCGGCGAATGCACGTTACAAGGTGATTACTTGTCCGGCTGCTGACTCATCAGTCCGCCGGTGTTGCCTTCGCTGTCCTTGATGAATGCCGTGCGTTCCGTGGTTCCCGCCGGGCCGCAGTGCATCGTCGGCATAACGGAAGATGCGCTGCGGCCCGCTGATGACTTTGATGCCGTCAGCCTCCAGCCACCGCACGGCGGCATTGACACCGGGCACGCACAGGTAGATCAACGACGCCGCCCAATTCCACACCGTACGTTCCCTCTGGGCACCCTTCCGGACTCTTTGGTTGACATAACATAAGCCCTGGCCGGGTTCCTGCATCCGCCGGACTGCGTAAGCTGGCAGATGTGATCGACACCAGTTCCGCTGCCATCCGCGGCCGCGTTATGTCCCTGCTTGACCAGGAGAACCTGCCGCAGATCGTCCAGCTGGGCCACCCGGCGCTCAGGCAGCAGGCGGTGCCGTTCGACGGCCAGCTGGACACCGAATTGCTCGATGTGTTCCTGCAGCTGATGCGCCGGGTCATGCATGCCGCCCCCGGGGTCGGGCTGGCGGCACCGCAGCTGGGGGTGCCGCTGCAGCTTGCGGTGCTGGAGGACCGTTTCAGCACCGATCCGGCCGTCGCCGAAGCCCGCGGCCGGACCCCGCTCCCCTACTTTTCCATCCTCAACCCGCGCTATACCGCCCTCGGTGAGCGGACGGCGTCGTTCTTTGAAGGGTGCCTTTCCTTCCCCGGGTATCAGGCCGTCGTCGAACGCGCCTACAGCGTCCGGCTGGCCTACACACGCCCGGACGGCACCGCCGCCTCGCAGGATTTCCGCGGCTGGCCGGCGCGGATCGTCCAGCACGAAACCGACCACCTGCAGGGCACGATCTATATCGACAGGGCGAACACGCGCTCACTGGTCTGCAATGCGGAGTACAACGCCCGCTGGGCCCAGCCCACGGCCGATGCGGCGCGGCGGGCGCTGGGCTTCTGACCGGTTCCGCCCGCCTAGGATGGATCCATGCCCCAGCTTCCCGTCGCCCTCCTGTGCTGTCCCGTTTGTTCCGGGGACCTTTCACTGCGGGAAGGTACGACGCCGGCTGCCCTGGTCTGCGGCGCGGGTCACCGTTTCGATGCGGCCAGGCAGGGCTATTTCAACCTGCTGACCGGCCGCGGCACGGAGTTCGAGGCCGACACGGCCGAGATGGTCCAGGCCCGCGTCGACTTCCTGGCGGCCGGACACTACGCCCCGTTGGCGGATGCCGTTGGCGGCCTGGTGGGCCGGGCCGTGCCGGACGCCGCCGCGCTGCTGGATGCCGGGGCCGGCACCGGCTACTACCTTAGCCGGCTGCAGGGCCGTTTTCCGGCCGCAGCGGCCGTTGCCATGGACATCTCCAAATTCGCGCTGCGGCGCGCCGCGAAGGCCCTGCCCGGAACAGCATGCCTGGTCTGGGACATCTGGCGTGACTTCCCGCTGAAGGACCACTGCATCGACGTGGTGCTGAACGTGTTTGCGCCCCGCAACGCCACCCAGTTCAGCCGTGTCCTCCGCTCCGGCGGGGTGCTGGCGGTGGTTGTCCCGAGGCCCGGCCACCTGGGCGAAATCGCCGACGCCGCCTCGCTGCTGTCCATTGCGGAGGGCAAGGAGGAGGATCTGCAGCGCACGCTTGCCGACGGGTTTGTGCTGCAGGACCGGCGGAATCTGGAGGTCCACCTGGATTTAGGTCGGCAGGACATCCGGAACGCAGCCCTCATGGGGCCGGCCGCCCGCCATTTGGACAGGAGCAGGCTTGAGCAGACGTTGCCGCCGGAGGACAGCCTGACCCCGGTGACGGCACGGTTCAGCATCTCCCTGTTCAGCCGACGATAACTATTTGAATCCACTTTTGCGGCCGCCGCGGCCGCCCTAGGTGAGACCGCGGGCATCAGGCATGATGGTGGTGTAGGACCGTCAGCACTATGCGGAGGGGGACTCGATGTGGGATTGGTTGGCTGATAATGGCTGGGCGGTGTGGCTGGTGCTCTTCCTGGTCCTTGCCGCCGTCGAGATGATGACCCTGGATCTGTTCTTCATCATGCTGGCCGTCGGCGCGTTGGCGGCCTTGGTCTCGTCCTTCCTCGGCGCCGCCTTCTTCCTGCAGATCGTCATCTTCTGCGTCGTCGCCCTGCTCATGATCGTCCTCGTCCGGCCGGTTGCCATGCGGCACCTGCGGAACGGCCCGCGGGAGCAGCGGACCAACATCGACCGCCTGATCGGCGAGGCCGCACTGACGCTCGAGCCGGTGACCGACCACTCCGGGATGGTGAAAATCGGCGGCGATACCTGGTCCGCCCGCACCGCGGACGGCGCCGCGATTCCGGCCGGACGGCGGGTCAGCGTCGCCCGCATCGACGGCGCCACCGCCGTCGTCACCAGCGGACCGGAGGACAGCAGCGGTCCCCTGCCGGCGCAATGATGAGCAGTTCCACACCGCTACTACGGAAGGGGAAGCATGTTTGACAATCCAGGGAGCCTCGGTCTCACGATAGTCCTCATCGTCCTGATCATCTTCGTGCTGGTCGTGCTGGTGCGCTCGGTGCGGATCATCCCCCAGGCCCGGGCCGGCGTCGTCGAACGCCTGGGCAAGTACCTCAAGACGCTCAATCCGGGCCTGACCCTGCTGATTCCGTTCGTGGACCGGCTGCTGCCGCTGCTGGACCTGCGCGAACAGGTCGTCTCCTTCCCGCCGCAGCCGGTGATCACCGAGGACAACCTGGTCGTCTCGATTGACACCGTGGTCTACTTCCAGGTGACCGACGCGCGGGCCGCGACCTACGAAATCGCCAACTACATCCAGGCCGTCGAACAGCTGACCACCACCACGCTGCGCAACGTGGTCGGCGGGCTGAACCTGGAAGAGGCCCTGACCTCGCGCGACCAGATCAATGCCCAGCTGCGCGGTGTGCTGGACGAGGCCACCGGACGCTGGGGCATCCGCGTTTCCCGCGTCGAGCTGAAAGCGATCGACCCGCCCCACTCCATCCAGGATTCCATGGAGAAGCAGATGCGTGCCGAGCGTGACCGCCGTGCGTCGATCCTGACCGCAGAAGGCACCAAGCAGTCACAGATCCTTACCGCCGAAGGGCAGCGGCAGGCCGCCATCCTCGCCGCGGAGGGCGATGCCAAGGCCGCCATCCTCCGCGCCGACGGCGAGGCGCAGGCCATCCAGAAGGTCTTCGATGCCATCCACAAGGGCAATCCGAACCAGACGCTGCTGGCCTACCAGTACCTGCAGACGCTCCCCAAGATCGCTGAAGGGTCCTCCAACAAACTCTGGATAGTGCCCAGCGAGGTCGGCGAAGCGCTCAAGGGCATCGGCAACGTGCTCGGAACAACGACGCCGGACGGCGCCTCGCAGCCAAAGGGTACCTCCCAGCCGGCGGCGGCCGGCACGGCTTCTGAGGCCGGGCCGAAGCCCGGAACCAGCCACTCTTGAGGGGTGCCGGGATGGGAGGCGCCCCCGGCGGAGGGCGCCTCCTGGCCAGACCGGGCGATACCGAAGCGCCCAGCATTCCGCAGCTGGGCCGCCGGATCCGCGCCCTGTTCACCAACTACCGCGGCAAGCTCGCCTTCACGGCACTGCTGGTCGTCGCCGGGGCGGCGCTGACCGTCGTCGTACCTCTGCTGACCCAGCGCGCCTTTGACGAGGCACTCTTCCCCCCGGACGGCAGCGGCGTGGATCTGCCTCGTCTGACGGCAATCGTCGGGCTAATGATCCTGGTGACCGTCATCACCGCGCTGCTCACAGTCTGGCGTACCTACCTCACCACGCTGATCGGCAACGGTGTCATGGCGGACATCCGCTCCCGGCTGTTCAGCCGGCTGCAGAAGATGGAGCTCGCGTTCTTCACCGGCACCCGGACCGGTGTGATCCAGTCCCGGCTGTCCAACGACGTCAGCGGCGTTTCCGGCGTGCTGACCAACACCCTGCCTTCCATCCTGGCCAACATCGTCACAGTCCTTTCGGCGGTGGTGGCCATGCTCGTGTTGTCCTGGCAGCTGACCGTCGTCGCCCTCATCCTGGTGCCGCCGCTGGTGTTCCTGCAGATCCGGATCGGACGGATCCGCCAGCAGATTGCCCGGCGCACGCAGGAGTCGCTCTCCGAGATGACGGCCATCACCCAGGAGACCCTGTCCGTCTCGGGCATCATCCTGAGCAAGGTGTTCAACCAGCAGGAGGCCGAGGTCCGGCGCTACGCCGAAGAAAACGCCCGCCAGGCGCGGCTGCAGCTGAAGCAGCAGATGACGGGCCAGCGGTTCTTCGCGGCGGTGCAGATCTTCATGAACATCACCCCTGCGCTCGTCTATCTGGCCGCTGGCTGGCTGCTGGCCGGCGGCTGGTCCCTTACAGCGGGCACGCTGGTTGCCTTCACGACGCTCCAGGCCCGGATCACCATGCCGATCATGTCCCTGATGCGGGTGTCCCTCGAGGCCCAGACGTCCCTGGCGCTGTTCGCGCGGATCTTCGAGTATCTGGACCTGAGGCCGGCGATCACCGACCGTCCAGGGGCGCGGCGTCTCGCCGCAGGTGAGGTCAGCGGACGGGTGCAGCTGGACCGGGTGAGCTTTGCCTACCCGGGGAAGCCGTCCCACACAGCGGTCCCGGAGACGGCTTCCGGGACGGTACCGGCGCCGTCGTCCTGGGCGCTGCGGGACGTTTCACTGACCATCGAGCCGGGGACATTCGCGGCATTTGTGGGACCCTCCGGAGCCGGCAAAACAACGGTGTCCTACCTGATCCCCCGGCTCTACGACGTGACCGCCGGCGCGGTGCTCCTGGACGGCATAGATGTCCGGGACCTTACCCTGGATTCCCTCAGCGACTGCATCGGCATGGTCACCCAGGAGACGTATCTCTTCCACGCCAGCATCGAAGCCAACCTGCGGTACGCCAAACCGGATGCCACGGACAAAGAAATCGTCGCCGCTGCCAAAGTGGCCAATATCCACGACCGGATCATGAGCTTCGACGCCGGCTACGCCACGGTCGTGGGCGAACGCGGCTACCGCCTGTCCGGCGGCGAGAAGCAACGGCTGGCCATTGCCCGGGTGGTGCTGAAGAACCCGCCGGTCCTGATCCTGGACGAAGCGACGAGTGCGCTGGATACGACGAGTGAACGCCTGGTGCAGCAGGCCCTGGAGCGGGTCATGGAGAACCGCACAACCATCGCCATTGCCCACCGGCTGTCGACGATCACCGCCGCTGACATCATCTTTGTGATGTCAGCCGGCGAAATCGTGGAAACCGGCACCCATGAACAGCTGGTTGCCAGGAACGGAATCTATGCGGGTCTTTACGGTGAGCAGTATGAGGCCGTATAATAGGCTATTTGCCGGAACATGCGTCCGCCCCGCCTCCCCCTGACCGGCTGACGGTCATGCCGCGGCAGGTTACCGCCAAAACAGCGGGGCCTGGCGGGAACAGCCTGGCGGCGCCCGGCGTTGACAACTACGTGGGCAGTCCGGCTGTCGGATTTCATTCTCAGTGGCGCACCCGCGCTGCCGGAGGGTGGTCCGGACGGCCGGCCGGACCTGACGGAAATGATACAGGGAGAGAAGATGAGCGATCGTAGCTTGCGGGGTATGCGTCTCGGTGCGCAGAGCATGGAGACCGAATCCGGCGTGGAGCCGGCACCCCGGCAGCGCATTGAATACCGTTGCGCAGACGGAGAACGCGTATTCGTTACCTTCGCAGCCGAGGCGGAAATCCCTCCCACCTGGGTGTCCAAGACCGGTAAGGAAGCGATCCTGGTCAACGGCGAAAAGCCGGACACTTCGAACGAGAAGCCGGTCAGGACGCACTGGGACATGCTGCTGGAACGCCGCTCCGTGGAGGAGCTGGAACAGATCCTGCAGGACCGGCTGAACATCCTGCGCGAACGCCGCGGAGAACGCCGGTCCGCTTAGCCGGAGGGTCCGCGGAGGCCAAAGCCGCCGCGGCCGAGTCGGAGGAAGACGTGAGGAGGGCCGCCCGCGGGCGGCCCTCCTCACGTCTTCCTGCTCTTCGGCTATAGGCACATGGGGGGCTCCTACTTGCCGGGTTCCTGCTTGCCGGTTAGCTTCCGCCAGCGGGCCGTCAGTCCCCACTTGGTGACATTGGCCATCGCCTCGAGGACGATATTGCCGCTCATCTTCGAATCCCCGAACTCGCGTTCAACGAAGGTGATGGGCACCTCCACGATCTTCAGCCCGAGCCGGGCGACCCTGAAGGTCATGTCCACCTGGAACCCGTAACCCCGGGACGCGACGTCGCTCAGGTCCAGCTTCTCGAGGGTTTCCCGGCGGAAGGCCCGGTAGCCGGCAGTGATGTCCCGGACGCCGACGCCCAGCATGATGCGCGAGTACAGGCTGCCGCCGCGCGACAGCAGCTTGCGGTGGAGCGGCCAGTTGACGACGCTGCCGCCGCGGACCCAGCGGGAGCCAATGGCCAGGTCCGCGCCTGCCTTGGCCGCGTCCAGCAGTCCGGGCAGCTGCTCCGGCTGATGGGATCCGTCCGCGTCCATCTCGACGAGGATGTCATAGCCGGCGTCGAGGGCCCAGCGGAACCCGGCGATATAGGCCGCCCCGAGGCCTTCCTTGCCCTTGCGGTGCAGGACGTGGATCCGCGGATCCTCCGCGGCCCGCCTGGCGGCCAGTCCGCCGGTACCGTCAGGGCTGTTGTCGTCGACGACCAGGACATCCGACTCCGGAACTGCCGCCAGCAGGCGGTCCAGCGTCCGGGGAAGCGATTCAATCTCGTTATACGTCGGGATAATCGTTACGACGCGCACTCAGGGCCCTTTCATTGCTGACGATGTCTGCGCAAAGCGCAAAGCGGCCCCGGCGGTTGCTGCAGCACTGTGCCGTGGGCCAACTCCCCAGTATAAACACCGGCAGCACCCAAACCCCGGCAGAGCGCGGGGTCGGGTAGGTTCACGCGTCTTCGGACCAGCCCGTCTGCGCCGTCCGGTGGCAATGCCTGACGGCGCCTTCCCCACGGCCTGTTTTCTAATGGCGCGTGAACCTACCCAGATTAAAGGCCGCCGCCTGCAGCGCCTGCGAACCGGAGACCTTTGGGCGTCGCCTCCGTCACCGTCCGATTGCTGCGGCTGCGGCAAGGAATGTCGGCTGCCGGCCCAGGCTGCCACCGCGTGGTTACCTCCGGCATGTGCGCCGACGTTTCCTGTTCACTCAAGGCTACGTGTTCTTCACCTGCTGTCAATGTGGCTCTGACCTGCGAAAACGGGCGTTTTCGCAGGTCAGAGCCCAGGTCACGGAACGGCAGCGGGACAGGAGAAACCGCCCCCTGCACTCATCCGGGTACCGATCCGGCGGTCAGCGCCGGGACGCATAGGCGCCGGCGAAGTCCCCCGCCGCGAACAGCTGCTCCCCGTGGTGCACCGTCTGCAGGCACCGCGGATCAGTGCCGGTGTCCAAGGCCGGCAGCAGCGGGGTGCGGGCGCGCGGATCGGTGCTCCAGGACTGCACACGGCTGTCGGGCGTCTGCACCATGAGTTCTTCGACTTCCCAGACCGCGAACGATGCCGGTGTACCCGGCGCCAGCTGGCCAAGCAGCGGGTGTCCCCCGGCAGCCCGCCAGCCGGCCCGGGTATGGGCGATGAAGGCAGCCCGGGCGGAGATCCTTTCGTCCGGATTGCTGTGCTCGATGCAGGCCCGCACGGCACCCCACGGGTCCATGGGCAGGACGGGTGCATCGGAGCCGAGGCATACCGGAACGCCCTTGACCAGCATGGAACCGATCGGATTCATCGGCACGGCCCGTTCGACGCCGAGGCGCCGGGCATACATGCCGGCGCTGCCGCCCCAGGCCGCGTCGAAACCGGGCTGGACGCTGGCGGTGATGCCGTATTCGGAGAGTTTGTCGACGGCGGCCGGATCCGCCATCTCCACATGTTCAAAGCGGTGCCGGGCCGCCCGGACGGCCTCGATGCCGAGTGTGCCTGCGACCTCGCCGAGCGCTCCCAGCGCAACGTCCAGCGCAGCATCGCCGATGACATGGAAGCCGCCCTGCACGCCGGCACGGGTCGTCACCTCCAGATGGCGTGCAACGGCCTCGTGGTCCAGGAACAGGCTGCCGCTTTCACCCGGGGCGTCCGCATAGGCGCTGCGCAGGCAGGCCGTGCGGGAGCCGATGCTGCCGTCGATGTTCAGGTCCCCGGCAAGTCCCCGCAGCCTGCCGCCGAAGCGTTCGCGCAGTTCGAGGAGCTCGCCGTCGGTACCCACAGCCTGCCCCCAGTACGGCAGGATCTCGGGCCGGGCCGGTCCCGCTGCCGCGGGCTCCCCCGCCAGCCCGAGAAGCTGCAGCAGATCCTCGGCCGGGCCGATGTGCGGCGCACCCATTTCGGTGACGGCAATGATGCCGGCGGCGGCGGCCTGGGTCAGGGCGGCGTCCTGGTAGCGGCCCCGTTCCACGGGGGTCAGGTCCCGGGAGAGCCTGCGCGCCCGGCTATGCGCCTCGCGGACCACCTGTCCGGTGCCCAACCAGCCGTCCAGCTGGGAAAGCCCGCCGTCAGCGGCCAGCGTCCCCGAGACAACACTTGAGTGGGCATCGACACGGGCCAGATAGACCTTGCGGTGACCGGAGGCAGTGTCCAGTTCCGCCGCCGTCGGCGGCCGCCCTTCCGGCCACCGGGTCTCGTCCCAACCGTGTCCCAGAACCGCACCGGAGGTCCGTTCGGCAGCCTGCCGGACGGCGTCAAGCACCTCACCGAGGTTCTTGGCGGCTGACAGATCAAGGGACGCCAGCGCCAGCCCGGTCTCCGTCATATGCGCATGGGAGTCCACGAAACCCGGGGCAATGAGTGCCCCGTCTAGGTCGACGACGGCCATCGAACTGTCCTGGATGGAGGTGGCGGCATGCTCGGAGCCGATCCAGGCAACGGTGGCGCCGTCCACGAGCATGGCGGTGGCGAACGGATCCGCCGCGCTGTAGACGGAGCCGTTGCGGTAGAGCGTCAGCGGGCGCGCTCCGGTAGACGAACCTTCGTTCGCGGTCATAAATGCAGTACCTATCTCTTGCGGGGTTTCCCTGGCGGTCCGGCTGCGGGGGCAGCCGCCGGTCTGGTCGGCTCTTTTTGGACTGCCCTTATTCGCTGACGGCCGAGTATGCGACGACGCCGCGGCGCACCAGGTCAATCGCCTGGATGCACAGCACCTTCAGCCGGGTGGGCAGTTCAGGCACCTTGGCCAGCTGGTCCAGCAGGTCGATCACCTGCTTGGCCCAGCGGACGAAGTCTCCGGCGGCCAGTTCCGTACCCTGCAGGGCCACCTGCAGGTGCTTGCCCTTGGCCCACTTGTACATGGGCCACACCAGCGCCAGTTCCGGCTCGCCCGTCTGCGGCAGCCGGTTGGCTTCCTCGAGGTCGGTCAGCGGCGACCATTGGCGGATGACGATGTCGACGGCAGTTTCCAGCGAGACGCTGGGCATCTTGGGCCGCAGGCCCCGCTCCTCGCGTTTTCCCTGGTAGACCAGGACGGTGGTCAGCGCCGCCAGTTCGGCTGCATCGACATCGTCGAAGGCACCGTGCTCCAGACTGAGAGCGATCAGCAGGTCCTTTTCGCCGTAGATCCGCCGCAGCTTCCGGCCGGCCTCGCTGGGGACCAGCCGGCCGGCGTCGTCCTGCCTCAGGTATTCGTAGTGGGCGAGCACCTCGCAGACGCGGTCGAACGTCTTGGCGATGGTGTTGGTGCGGCCCTGGATCTGGCTGATCAGCCCGTCAGTTTCCCGGCGGAGCTTCCACCAGCGCTCGGCCCACCGGGCGTGCTGCTCGCGGTCGCTGCAGCCATGGCAGGGGTGGGCACGCATGTGCCGGCGCACTTCCGCGATCTCGCGTTCCTGCTTCTCGGTTGCGGTGAAGTGCATGATCTCCGGGCCCTGCGTGCCCCGGCGCGGCGGCCGTTTCTCATGCAGCGCATTGCGCAGGGAGGAGCTGAGGTCCCGGCGTTCCTTCGGGTTGCGGGCATTGAACTGTTTGGGGATCCGGATGTGGGAGAGGACCTCAACGGGCCCGTCCAGGTCCTGGACGTTGATCCGCCGGATGTGCTTCTCCAGCGTCAGGACGGTCGGCCGGGGCTCCTGCCCGGACAGATCCGGGGAAAGGACCACCGCGTATCCCTGGTTGCGTCCGCTGGGTACATCGATCACGTCTCCGGGCCGGAGCCGCTCCAGCGAGGCCGCCGCCGCGGAACGCGCGTTCCGGGACCTGGTCTTCGCGGCCCGGGTCTCCAGGTCGGTCAGCTCGCGCCGCAGCGTCGCGTACTCCTCGAAGTCGCCCAAGTGGCAGGTCATGGATTCGGCATAGCCGGCCAGGGACTCTTCGCGGCTGCGCACCTGCCGCGCCAGCCCGACGACGGAGCGGTCGGCCTGGAACTGGGCGAAGGAGGATTCCAGGATCTCGCGCGCCCGTTGGCGGCCGAACTGCGCGATCAGGTTGATGCTCATGTTGTAGGTGGGGCGGAAGCTGGAGTTCAGCGGATAGGTCCGGCGGGACGCCAGCCCCGCAACCTGAGCCGGATCCGTTCCGGGCTGCCAGAGCACGACGCCGTGGCCCTCCACGTCGATGCCGCGCCTGCCGGCACGGCCAGTGAGCTGCGTGTACTCCCCCGCCGTGATGTTGACGTGCGCTTCGCCGTTGAACTTGTCCAGCTTCTCCAGCACCACCGAACGGGCCGGCATGTTGATGCCCAGCGCCAGGGTCTCGGTGGCGAAGACGGCCTTCACCAAGCCGTCGGTGAAGAGCTTTTCGACGACCTCCTTGAACGTGGGCAGCATCCCGGCATGGTGCGCCGCGAAACCGCGCACCAGGCCTTCACGCCAGGTCCAGAAGCCCAGCACCTCGAGGTCCTCATCGGGGATGTCCTGGCAGGCCTCGTCGACCCGCCGGGCGATCTGGTCGCGTTCCCGCTCGGTGGTGAGCCACAGCCCCGAATCAACGCATTGCCGCACCGCGGCCTCGCACCCGTTGCGGGAGAAAATGAACGTGATGGCCGGCAGCAGGCCCTCTCGGTCCAGCCGCTCGATGATGTCCGGCCGGGAAGCTTTGCGGATGCGGGTCAGGGCCGCGGTCTGGCGCTGCCCCTGCCGTCCGCGGCGCTGGCCTCCTGCGCCCCACCGCGCCCGCTGGTTAAGCCGGCTCTCCGAGTTGGCCAGCTCCAGCAGTTCGGGGTTGACCTCCCAGCGGTTCTCGGCCCCGCTGTGGTCACCCTCCGGGGCCGCCTTGTCGAAGGTGACGTCGGAGGCGAACAGGTCCAGGATGTCGTGCCCGACCATGACATGCTGCCACAGCGGCACCGGCCGGTGTTCGGAGACGACGACGTCGGTGTCGCCGCGGACCGTGTCCAGCCAGGCCCCGAATTCCTCCGCGTTGGACACGGTGGCGCTGAGCGAGATCAGCTGGACCTCGCTGGGCAGGTGGATAATCACTTCTTCCCAGACGGCACCGCGGAAGCGGTCCGCCAGGAAGTGCACCTCGTCCATGACCACGTAGCCCAGGTCGTCCAGGGTGTCGGAGTTGGCATAGAGCATGTTCCGCAGCACTTCTGTGGTCATGACCACGACGTCGGCCTCGGAGTTGATGCTCGTGTCACCGGTGAGCAGTCCAACACGTTCCGTCCCGTAGGTCGCGACAAGGTCGAAGTACTTCTGGTTGCTCAGAGCCTTGATGGGGGTGGTATAGAAAGCTTTCAGCCCCCGTTCCAAGGCCATGTAAACGGCGAATTCGCCGACCACGGTCTTTCCCGCGCCCGTGGGAGCCGCGACCAGGACGCCCCGCCCGGCTTCGAGCGAGCGGCAGGCCTCCCGCTGGAACTCGTCCAGTTCGAACCCGAGCGTTTGGGCAAAGGAGTGGAGGCGGGTCCGGGATTCGGCTACGCGTTCCTTGGCCGCCCGGTACCGCTCAGCAGGAGAAGACATACTTCAAGACTAGACCTAAGGCTTTACCTAGATGTCGTCCAGGTCCTTCAGCGGTGTCGCCGAATCCGCCGAGGCCTCCACTGCGGCTTCCTCCGTGGCACGCTTGCGGGCGCGGCGCTTGTCATTGATCAGGCACAGTCCGATGGCGACGCCGAACAGTATCAGCATGGGCACAGCCAGGTAGAACATGCTCATGGCATCCGCGCCCGGGGCGGCCATCGCGGCGAACAGGCAGATGAGGAAGACCGTGATCCGCCAGGCCTTCAGGATCTGCTTGCCGGACAGGAGGCCGATTAGGTTCAGCCCGAACAGCACCACCGGCAGCAGGAAGGCAATGCCGAAGGCCAGCATCAGGCGCAGCACGAAGGACAGGTACATCTGCGCGCCGATGAGGTTGGAGGCCCCTTCCGGCGTGAAGTCCGTCAGCACGCGGACGGCATTCGGCAGGACCATCCAGGCCAGCCAGATGCCCGCCAGGAACAGCGGAACCGCCACGCCAATGAAGGCCAGCGCGATCCTGCGTTCCTTCTTCTTCAGCCCCGGGGTGATGAAGGCCCAGAGCTGGTACAGCCATACCGGGGAGGAGACGATCAGGCCAATGAAGAAGGAAACCTGGATCATCAGGTCGAAGGAGGAGGCCACGCCGTCGAAATTGACCGTGGCCGTGCGGCCCTCCTGGGAACCGACTTCCAGCACCGGGTCGATCAGGGCTTTGAAGAACGGCTGGTAGAGGAAGAAACCTCCTACGGCACCCAGCACAATGGCCAGCGCGGCCTTGAACAGGCGGTTCCGCAGTTCCTTCAGGTGTTCCTTGAGCGCCATCCGCCCTTCGGGGTTGGCTTTACGCCCCTTGGCCATCGTGCTTTGCGCCATCGTCCTTACTGGCGGTCGGCCGGCGGCTGGTCAGAGCCGTTCGGGTACTGGTTCCCGGAGGCGTTCGGGCTTCCGTGCGCGCTGCTGGTCCCGTTCTGCGGAGGATTGTTGACCACGCGGCCCTCGACCGGTGAATCCGCCCCGTTGTCAGGAGCCTTGTCGTCGTCCTTCATCTGCTTGACTTCGGACTTGAAAATGCGCAGGGACTGGCCGACGCTGCGGGCCAATCCTGGCAGTTTGGGGGCACCAAACAGCAGGATTGCGATGACAATGATGATGACAATGTGCCAGCCTTCGAGCCTCATGCCATGTTCCTTTCGTTCAAAAACATCCTACGTCACTAAAGACGCAGGTCGCGAAGCGATTGTGGTTGACCGCGCCCTGCTCGTCTGGCGACCCGGCGCTGGCGCCGGGCTTCCGCGCGTTCCTGTTTGCCGGCGTCGTAATTGAGCCGTGCCGCCTCAGGATCCGCGAAGATCGCCGGAATCGAAACGGCCGGTTCAGCAGCGGGAGCTGCCGGGCCGGGTTCCGCCGCTGCGGTCCGGCCTGCTGAGCCGAATCCGGCCTCCGCCGCCGCCAACTCGCGCATCGTCGCGGTGAAACCGCGGAAGACGCGCCAGCTGAGGAAAGCGATGAACAGCAGGGACAACGCGGCCAGCGCCACCCACAACAGAATCCAGGACCACCAAGGCATGCATTCCAGTCTACTGGCAGACCTTGGAACTACCTGACCTACAGACCGATCTCTGAAATCTGTTCACGTGGAGTTTCCCTGACCGTACCCTTCCCGCGATGAATCGATTCTCCTGGGTCCCCTAATCGTGGCCCGCGCCATAATTCCGGAGCGCTTCACCCAGCCAGCGGATGGTTTCGGCACGCAGCTGCGCCGGCGCGGCGACCGTTACCTCGCCGCCCAGCTGTGCGATGAACCCAGGCACCCAAGCGGTGCTGCCCAGCCGCAGTTCGGCGGCGGTCCGGCCATCCGGCAGGAAGGTTGTGCGGACGGCGTCGTAGTGCTCCGCGACCCAGCGCGCGCGCTCGGTCAGGATCAGGGTCACCAGGACATCGTCTGCACCGGGGGTGAACAGGCTGGCAGGGAAATCCTCGGCTGAATGCGCGTGCGGCACCGCCGGCTCCCCCGACCGCTGCAGCGACCGGATCCTGTCCAGCCTGAAGATGCGGACCGCATCCGCATTGAGGCACCACGCCTCCAGGTACCAGGTGTTGTCCCGGGAAAACACCCGGACCGGATCCACCTCGCGGCTGGTGATCTCGTCCCGGTGCGGCACGAGGTATTCCAGGCGCAGCCGCGCCTGGTCCGCGATCGCCCGTTGGACCTCGGCCAGCGTGGCACGGATCGGATCGTCGGTAATGACGGTGGCTACCGTAGCGCCGATCGATCCGGCGGAGCCGGCGGCCTCCGTGAGCTTGGCCAATGCGCTCGAAACCGCCGATCCTGAGGCCACGCCCGGCAGTGTTGCCAGCGTTTCCAGGCCCACGATCAGGGCGCAGGCTTCGTCCATCTTCAGCCGGATGGGCTCCGAGAGCCGCTCCGCGTTGTCGATGAAGATCCGGTCGCCCTCGTAGCTGACATCCATCAGCTCATCCGGATAGTACTTCGGTCCGCTGACGAACAGCAGGTCCAGGTCCTTGGCCAGCTGCGCCGGTGAAACTCCGAACCGGCGGGCCGTCTCGGACAGATCCGCCCCCTGGTGGGCGATGATGTACGGCACCAGGTCCAGCAGCCGGGTCAGATGGTCCGTCGCGGAGGACTTCCGGCGCTCCGGCTTCGCTTCGGGCGCGGAAAATTCGATGGCGGGAACGTCCGCCTCGGAGGCGGCCAGGGCGTCCCTCAGCCGCTTGGCAACGGCCGACCGCAGGGCCTCCGGTGCGACGACGACGGCACTGGTGGCGGCTGCCGCCGCTTCCTGGGCAAATCGGTCCAGGTCCGTATAGATGCGGTTGATCCGGTCCCATCCCTGGCTTCCGGCCCCGGGCTCCACGCTGCCTTCGGTACCGACCGGGCGCAGGGCATGGGCCGCGTCAGGAGCTGCATCGATCACTGCCGTTTCGGCGGCAAAGGAATCCTGGAGCCGGGCCAGCGCCGTGTCGATGTCGAAGTCCGGGGGGACCGCATATTCCCCGTCGAGGAACCGGACCGGCGTCGTCATCCGGGACAGCCGGAAGTACCGTTCCTGCTGCCGCACCATGTCCCAGCCGACCACATACCAGTGGCCGTACCGGCTGCCCATCCCCCAGGGCTGCAACCGCCGAGTGAGTTCCGCTCCGGTGCTGGCCGCGCGGTAGCCGAATTCCATGGGGCGCCGCTCCGCGGTCGCCTTCCAGACGTCGTCGAAATACGGATCGTTCGTACGGATGCGCGGTTCAATGCCCAGGAGCTGCGAATCGTCGTCGTCGGCTGCTCCGCGCGCCTGCAGCTTCCGCAGGGCCCGGGCGGCCGCGGAGCCCAGCGACGCCTGCTCCCACATGCGCGAAGCCAGCGACAGGACTGCCGATTCGCCGGCCGTGAACCGGACCGGCGGAAGCCGGTAGTCCTCCTTGTTGATCCGGTAGCGCTGGTGGGCGAGGTCGTTCTCATACAGGACGTCGTCGCTGAAGGACTCAACCGGTATCCCCTGCTCCCGGAGCACGGCTTTGTCCCGGTCGAAGAGCTTTTCCCGGGCCTGCAGCGTGGGGGCTTCACGGTAAAGTTCGATGTTCTCGAACAGCTCTTCCTTGGTATAGCCGCGGGTCGTGGACAGCAGTGCGATGACCAGGTTCAGCAGACGTTCGGTTCGTTTCGCGGACACGGGATTACGTTACTACCGGAACCATGGCCTTAAAGAAAAGGCGGAGTAACGAAGAACCAAGGTTCTTCGTTACTCCGCCCGGTCGCGTGCCGTTGGCGGCCCTTAACGGACGCCCATCAGGTCGACGACGAAGATCAGGGACTCGCCCGGGGCGATCGCGGAGCCCGCGCCGCGGTCCCCGTAGGCCAGGTGCGCCGGGATTTCCAGCCGACGGCGGCCGCCCACCTTCATGCCGAGCAACCCCTGGTCCCAGCCCTGGATGACCTGGCCGACGCCGACTTTGAAGTCCAGCGGCGCACCCCGGTTCCAGGACGCATCGAACTCTTCGCCGGTGGAGAACGCAACGCCCACGTAGTGGGCGGAGACGGTATTGCCGGGCTTGGCCTCCGGTCCGTCGCCGACGATGATGTCCTCAATCATCAGCTCGGACGGAGCCTCGTGGTCGGGAAATTCGATCTCGGGCTTCTGACGGTCATATTCGCGCTTACCGAAAGACATGCGGTTCCTCTCTGGAGACAGGTTGTCTGGAGTACAGCTTCAGGACTACAGCTTAGGCAGATTTGGCGTCGAGGATATCCACGACGAAAACCAGTGTTTCGTTTTGGAGCTCGTGTCCCTCGGTGCCGCCGTATCCCAGTGCCGGAGGAACGATGACCAGCACCTGGGATCCGACAGTCTTGCCGGTCAGGCCCTGCTTCCAGCCCTCGACCACCTGCTGGAGGCCGAAGCTCGCCGGCTGTCCGCGCTCCCAGCTGGAGTCGAAGGTCTCGCCGTTGGACCACTTTACGCCCCGGTACTGGACCGTCACGGAGTCGGTTTCCTTGACCTCCGCGCCGCTGCCCTTGATCAGGTCCTGGGACACCAGTTCCGTCGGGGCTTCCGATTCCGGAATGGTGATGGACGGTTCGCCGTCCTCGGCGAGCTCAACCGTGGGCAGGCCCTCCACCGGCGGAACGGCTTCGCCTTCGGCACGGGTCGGAACGTTCTTGGCGTCTTCGATCTTGAATACCAGCAGTTCAGTGCCGGCGCTGCCCATGGAGCTGTTGGCAGGCTGCATGTAGCCGATCTGCGAACCCACCTTCGCACCAAGCAGAGCTGTGTAGAGCGCCTCGTCCTGGGTCTTGAGGGTTTCGTCGACCAGCAGATCCTGGCCGGTGGGCTCGGAATAGGTGTCACCGAGGGCGGAGCCGTCCTCGGTATTGATGCCAACAATCCGGTAGGTGACCGTCTGCCCGTCCTGGACCTCTTCGCCGTCGCCTTCCACGAGTACGGCAGCCGTCGGTTCGTCGACAGTGATGGCACCGTCCACTTCCACCTTCGGGGCAGCGGATTCATCTTCCACTGTCACGGTAACGGCATCGAGGCGGTCCGCTTGGCCGGCTTCGTTGCCTCCGCCGCCGCAGGCGGTCAGCAACAGCAGTGCCGGAAGCAGGATTCCTAGTACTTTTCGCACAGTACTTCTTTCGCTGGGAAACATGGCGTGGGCCCGCGCAGCACAGGACGGAACGGGCACTTCTACCTTAACGGCTGGCACCGCCCGTTTTCTCCCCGGGTCAGAGCGTTGCGAGCAGGGCCTCCACCCGTTCGTCGACGGACTGGAACGGATCCTTGCACAGGATCGTCTGCTGCGCGCGGTCGTTGAGCTTCAGATGGACCCAGTCCACGGTGAAGTCCCGGCCTGCTTCCTTGGCCCGCCGCACGAAGTCCCCGCGCAGCTTGGCCCGGGTGGTCTGCGGAGGAGTCTCCACCGCTTCCTTGATCGCTGCATCGTCAACGACCCGCGCGGCCTCCCCGCGCGACTGCAGCAGGAAGAACAGCCCCCGCTGGCGGGAAATGTCGTGGTAAGTCAGGTCCAGTTGGGCGATCCGGGCCGAATCCAGTTCCAGGCTGTGGCGCACCCGGTAGCGGTCCACCAGCTTCTTCTTGATCGCCCAGTCGATCTCCGTGTCGATGGAACTGTAGTCACCCGAGCGGATCGCGCTCAGCGTCCGCTGCCACAGCTCGAGGATCCGCGGCACATGGGGGGTGTGTGCCCCGTTTGCCTCCACGAATTCCGTGACCCGGCCAAGATATTCGGCCTGCATGTCCAACGCGGACAGCTGCCGCCCGTTGGCCAGCCGCAGCGGCTGGGACCCGGTGAGGTCGTGGGAAATGTCGCGGATGCTGCGGATAGGATTCTCCAGCCGGAAGTCGCGCATGACCACGCCGGCCTCGATCATCCGGAGGATGAGGTCGACGGTGCCCACCTTCATCATGGTGGTGGTCTCGGACATGTTCGAATCGCCGGCGATCACATGCAGCCGGCGGTAGTGCTCCGCATCCGCATGCGGTTCGTCCCGCGTATTGATGATGGGCCGCGACCGTGTGGTGGCCGAGGAGACGCCCTCCCAGATGTGGTCGGCGCGCTGTGAAAAGGCGTACAGCGCGCCGTTTTGCGTCTTGAGCACCTTCCCGGCCCCGACCAGGATCTGGCGGGTGACAAGGAACGGGATCAGGATGTCGGCCAGGCGGGTGAACTCCACCTTGCGCGGTATGAGGTAGTTCTCGTGGCTGCCGTAGGAGTTCCCCGCCGAGTCAGTGTTGTTCTTGAACAGATACACCGTGCCGTCGAACCCCTCGTGCCGCAGCCGGTGCTGCGCTTCGTCCACGAGTTCGTCCAGGATCACTTCCCCGGCCCGGTCATGGGCGATCAGCTGCCCGACGTCATCGCACTCGGCCGTCGCGTATTCGGGGTGGGACCCGACGTCCAGGTAGAGCCGTGACCCGTTGGTGAGGAACACGTTCGACGACCTGCCCCAGCTCACCACCTTCCGGAAAAGATAGCGCGCCACCTCTTCGGGCGAGAGGGGGCGTGAATTCGGCCCCGAGTAGGAGATGCCGAATTCGGTTTCGATTCCGAAAATACGCCTGTCCACGGTTTCCTCCGCTCCTAGCTGGCGAGAATCTCGTCCACCTCTTCCGTCGGAAGCCGCCTGAAGGCACGGCGGTTGCCGCGCTCCGACAGCGGATCCCGGTCCAGCACTGCCACTTCCAGCATGCTGGACGGAAGCTTCGGCGGCGTCCCGCCCGTGCCCTGGGCGTCCGTCTGGTCCGCAGGCCGGCGCTCGGCCGGTTTGCCGTCATAGGACAGCGAGGACACCGCGGCACGGATACCTTCGGCAAAATTCATTTCCGGCGCCCAGCGCCGGCCCAGCACATCGATAATCGAATCCGCCTGGCCGCCCATCACCACAAAGCCCTTTTCATCGGCGATCGACCCGTCGAAGGTCAGCCGGTACAGGTGGTCGGAATCCTGATGGGCGCCGACCTCGGCCACTGCCAGTTCCACCTCGAACGGCTTGCTTTCGGCCGTGAATACGGCCCCCAGGCTTTGCGCATAGACGCTCGCCAGGCCCCTGGCCGTAACGTCCTCCCGATCGTAGGAGTAGCCGCGGATGTCCGCATACCGCACGCCCGCCTGCCGCAGGCTCTCGAACTCGTTGTACTTCCCGACGGCGGCGAAGGCGATGCGGTCGTAGATTTCGCCGATTTTATGGAGCGACCGGGACGGGTTCTCCGCCACCAGCGCAATCCCATCCCGGCAGCTGAACACGATCACCGAGCGGCCGCGGGCAATGCCCTTCCGTGCGAAGTCCGCCCGGTCCTTCATTAGTTGTTCGGGCGATACGTAGAACTGCTGCGTCATCTCAGGCCTCCCGTCCGGCGATGGCCCGCGAGGCGATGACGTCTCCGGAGATGGCAGCCATTTCGCGTTCCGGCACACGGCGGTTGCCGGCAGCGTTCACCGTGTAGATGACCGGCCAAAGCTGGCGGATCTGGTCCGGTCCCCCGGTGGCCGAATCGTCGTCGGCGGCGTCATAGAGGGATTCGACCGCCACCCGGATCGCGCTTTCCTCGTCCAGGTTCGGCTTCCACAGTTTCTTCAGGGCGCCGCGGGCAAAGACCGACCCGGACCCCACGCTGTGGTGTTCCTGTTCCTCGTAGCGCCCGCCGGTCACATCGTAGGAGAACAGCCTCCCGGTCCGGCGGACGGAGTCGAAGCCGGCGAAGAGCGGCACGACGGCAAGGCCCTGCAGCGCCAGCGGGAGGTTCGCCCGGATCATGGCGCCCAGGCGGTTGGCTTTGCCGTCCAGGCTCAGGAGGGTGCCCTCAATTTTCTCGTAGTGCTCCAGTTCGACCTGGAACAGCTTGGTGATGTCCAGCGCGATTCCCGCGCTGCCCGCGATTCCCAGCACGGAGTACTGATCCGCCGGGAAGACCTTCTCGATATGCCGGCTGGCGATCACGTTGCCCATCGTTGCACGGCGGTCGCCGGCCATCAGCACGCCGCCGGCAAAGGTGAGCGAGACGATCGTGGTCGCCTGGGGTGCCAGCTGCGCTCCCGCGGAATGGCCGTGGCCCGGGTGCCCATGGCCGGAATAACCGGGCAGGCCCGAATCGCCGGCCAGGCGCGTGGACGGCAGTAGCTCGGGCCGGGACTGTGAAAGGTACTCGGAAAACGACGAGGTAGCCGCCTGCGTGATGCCGGCGACAGAAGGATCCTGGGGCATATGTCTACTGGCCGCCCTTCTGGACGAAGCCGCGCACAAACTCCTCCGCATTCACCTCAAGCACACCGTCGATTTCATCCAGGAGGTCATCCACGCCCTCAGTCTGGGCAGTGGGCGCTGCGTCCGGGCCGTCGGCCGGCGGAACTGGCACTTCGTCAACATATTCCTGCTCCTCGGAGCCGGGTTCGACGCTCTTCCTGTCCTGCGTTGCCATGATGCTAGCCTCCTTGGGAACCATTCACCTATATGTCTTATGTTGCCACGGGCGGAGGTGGCCCACCGAGAAGTTTCGCCACGAATTCCTCCGCGTCCATGGCCTGGTCGAACAGGACCCCCGTGAGCTCGCGGGTGCCGCGCAACGGTTCCCGGGTGGGGATGCGCTGGAGCCTGCGGTGGGACGGCAGATCGAAGATCACCGAATCCCAGCTGGCTCCGATCACCTCCTTCGGGAAGTGCTTGATGCACTTGCCGCGGAAGTAGGCCCGGGTGTCCGCCGGAGGCTCGGTGACTGCCCGGGCGATCTGTGCGTCGTCGAGGATCCGTTCCATCTGCCCGCGCTGCAGCAACCGGTAGTACAGGCCCTTTTCCGGGCGCATGTCGGAGTACTGCAGATCCACCAGCGCCAGCCGGGCATCGTCCCAGCCCATGCCGTCCCGGTCCCGGTACGCCTGCAACAGCTTGAGCTTGGCCACCCAGTCCACCTGGCGGGCAGCGTCCATAGGGTCCCGTCCCAGGGTCTCCAGCAGCGCGGCCCAGCGCGAGAGCACGTCCAGCGTCTGGGGGTCCTCGGCGCCGACCGTGCGGCAGTGCTTGTCCGCAGCCTCCAGGTACATCGTCTGCAAATCCAGGCCGTTGACCCGGCGTCCGTCGTGCAGACGGACCGTTTCGCGCAGGGTCGGATCATGGCTGATCCGCTGCAGGGCCTCCACCGGGTCGTCCAGCTCAAGCATGGGCAGCGTCTCGTGCTCGATCATCGACAGCACCAGCGAAGTGGTGCCCATCTTCAGGTAGCAGGACACTTCGCTGAGATTGGCGTCGCCGATGATGACATGGAGCCGGCGGTACTTCTCCGCAACGGCGTGCGGTTCGTCGCGGGTATTGATAATGGGCCGGCGGACCGTTGTCTCCAGCCCCACTTCCGCCTCGAAGAAGTCCGCGCGCTGGCTGATCTGGAACCCGGATTCCCGCGCCGTCATGCCGATGCCCACGCGGCCGGAGCCGCAGATCACCTGGCGGGAGACGAAGAACGGGATCAGGCCGTTGACCAGGTGGCCGAAGGGCACGCTCCGCGGCACCAGGTAGTTCTCGTGCGAACCGTAGGAAACGCTCTTGTTGTCGGTGTTGTTCTTGTACAGGTTGACGGGGGCGAACCCGGGCGTCCGACCGATGCGGCGGGCGGCGGCCAGCACGACGGCATCCCCCGCCTTGTCCCAGAGCACCGCGTCCTTCGGGTTGGTCACCTCGGGACTGGAATATTCGGGATGGGCATGGTCGACGTACAGGCGGGCGCCGTTGCTGAGAACCATGTTCATCAGGATGCTGTTGCTCAGCGTATCCTCGGCGTAGATCTCGGTGTCCCGCGTGCCGCCGGCCATGGCGATCTGCTCGGCGTCCAGTTCCGGGGGCTGGTCGGTCAACTGGGAGGGATCGGCAGCCTCGCGGGGCACCTCCCAGCCGCGCGCATCGCTCAGCGGGGCCTCGTCGGAATAGTCCCAGCGCGTTCCGGACAGGTTGCCGATATCGCTGCGGACCGTCGCTGCGTAGGCGTTGATGACCTGGGTGGACAGCACCGTGGCGTTGGCACCCGGCTGAGACGGAGCCAGGATGCCATACTCCGTCTCGGTTCCCATGACCCGATTGACACTCACAGATACTGTCCTGTGTTCGCCGTCGTTTCGATGGTCCGCCCGGGCTCCTGGCCGGCCTTGCCCTGGATGATGGTGCGGATGTAGGTGATCCGTTCGCCCTTCTTGCCGGATATGCGCGCCCAGTCATCCGGGTTGGTGGTGTTGGGCATGTCCTCGTGTTCGCGGAACTCATCCACGACCGCCGTCAGCAGATGCTCGATGCGCAGCCCCTTCTGGCCGTTGCTGAGCAGGTCCTTGATGGCGTTCTTCTTGGCCCGGTCCACCACGTTCTGGATCACGGCGCCGGAGTTGAAGTCCTTGAAGTACAGCATCTCGGTGTCGCCGTTGGCGTAGGTAACTTCCAGGTATTCGTTCTGTTTCTCCGTGGAGTACATGGCCTCCACCGTGCGCTGGATCATGGCCTTGACCGTCTCCGCCGGATCATTCCGGTGCTCGGCCAGATCGTCCGGGTGCAGCGGCAGGTTGGTCGTGATGTACTTGGCGAAGATCTCGCTCGCCGCCTCCGCATCCGGCCGGTGGATCTTGATCTTCACGTCGAGACGGCCCGGCCGCAGGATAGCTGGATCAATCATGTCCTCGCGGTTGGAGGCGCCGATGACGATGACATTCTCCAGCTTCTCCACGCCGTCGATCTCGCTGAGCAGCTGCGGCACAATGGTGGTTTCGACGTCGGAGGAGACACCGGTGCCGCGGGTGCGGAACAGCGAGTCCATCTCGTCGAAGAACACCACCACCGGGCTGCCGTCGGAGGCCTTCTCCCGTGCCCGGGCAAAGATCAGGCGGATATGCCTTTCGGTTTCGCCGACATACTTGTCCAGCAGTTCCGGACCCTTGATGTTCAGGAAGTAGCTGCGTGCCTCGGTGTCGCCGTTCTTCCGGGCCGTCTGGGCCGCCAGTGAATGGGCCACAGCCTTGGCGATCAGCGTCTTGCCGCAGCCGGGAGGGCCGTAGAGGAGGATGCCCTTGGGAGCCTTCAGGCCGTGCTCCCGAAAGAGGTCCGGATGCAGGAACGGCAGTTCGACGGCGTCGCGGATCTGCTCGATCTGGGGGCCCAGACCGCCAATGTCCTGGTAGGAAATATCCGGAACTTCCTCCAGGATGAGGTTCTCCACCTCGCTGCGCGGGATCTTTTCGAGTGCGTACCCGGTGCGGCTGTCCACCGACAGCGCGTCTCCGACCCGCAGCCGCTCCGTCAGCAGCGGCCCGCTCAGCCGGAAGACCCGCTCCTCGTCGGAGCGGCCGACCATGAGCACACGGTCGCGGCCCAGCAACTCCTTGACCGTCGCCAGCTCTCCGGCGCGCTCGAAGCCGAGCGCTGCCACGACGGTCAGGGATTCGTTCAGGAGCACTTCCTGGCCGGGCGTGAGCTGGTTCAGGCTGATCAGCGGACTGACGCCGACGCGCATCTTGCGCCCGGACTGGTAGATGTCCACGCTTTCCTGGGTGGTCGCCTGGGTGCTGACCCCGGACTGGGCATGCTGCTTCGGATTGACCTGGACAATCGTCCCGAAGCTGAAGGGGGTTTCCCCTTCCTTCTCCAGGGCGGCCTTGAGCCGTACGATCTCCGCCCTGGCCGTCTCCAGGACGGCCACCAGCCGTGAGTTGTTCTGCGATGCTGCGGCCAGCTGCTTGTCTACCTGGCGGAGCTTGTCCCGAAGCACGTTGATCTGGCGCTGCGCAACAGCCAGCTGGCCGGCGTGCAGTGATTCCGCAGCCGCGGCGGAGGTCTTCGCATCTTCAGAGAAATGGCTGTTTTCTGACTCAGTCATTGTTACCGCCCGCTCTCGCACTCGACGACTTCTCACTCCCGACAGTAGTGCTACAACCTACCGAAAGTGAACATTAGGTGACCGAAACACCGCTTTGCTTGGATAAGGCCCACCGCTGCCCGTTTATTCCCACTAATAAGGCGTTAACGTGCGGCGCCCGATTCTGGTTCACGGTGTGTCGGGTCCGGACCGGTCGTCTCCAAAGTTTTCCCGAGCTTCCTGCCCGGCCGCTTCCTCCTCCTTCATGGCCTCGGCCTTGCCAAGCGCTCCCCGCTGGATCGTCGAAACGGCATCGCGTGCTGCCCGGCGCAGCTTCTTGTCCGAGACCGCCCGTTCGCCGACCGCCGCGGGGGTCCACGCATTCAGGTCCTCCTCGGCGAATTCGGTCTTGGAAGCCCGCCGCTTCGGCACCAGCCCCGTCACACCCTCCGCCAGGCGCCGGGCTGTGAGCAGGAAGCCGGTATGTGCCACCATCCGGTGGTCGGGGCGGACGGCCAGGCCCTCCAGGTGCCAGCCGCGGACCATGGATTCCCAGGCATCCGGTTCGGTGAACCGGCCGTCCGCGCGGATGGCTTCCGCGGTGCGGGAGAGCTGGGTCACGGTCGCCACGTAATTGATCCAGACGCCGCCGGGAGCCAGGACCGTTGCCACGGCATCGATGCACTCCCAGGGAGCAAGCATGTCCAGGACCACGCGGTCGATGCTGCCGGGGTCCTCCTGCTTGACGACTTCGTCCTGGAAGTCGCCGAGCGAGATCTTCCAGGCCGGATGGGGTCCTCCGAAGATCGTCTCGACATTGCCCCGGGCGATGTCCGCAAACTCCTCGCGGCGCTCGAAGGAATGCAGGTAGCCGTGGTCCCCCACGGCGCGCAGCAGCGAGATGGACAGCGCGCCGGAGCCGACGCCGGCCTCCACCACCCTGGCGCCGGGGTAAATGTCCGCCATGGTGATGATCTGGCCGGCGTCCTTGGGATAAACGACGGCGGCACCGCGCGGCATCGACAGTACGAAGTCCGACAGCAGCGGCCGCAGGGCCTGGTACTGGTGTCCGGTGGTGTTGCTGACCACGGTGCCTTCCGAGGCACCGATCAAAAGGTCGTGGGACAGGAAGCCCCGGTGAGTGTGGAAGGCGCCCCCGGCGGTGAGCGTGATGGTGTTCATCCGCCCCTTCTCATCGGTGAGCTGCACCCGCTCGCCTGGGCGCAGCGGTCCGCGGCGCTGCTCGGAACCGTGGGGCACGTGCCGGCCGGATGCATTGTGCTCAGAGGTCATCTGTTGTCCTTCTGTGGGTCGGATCGGGGCGCCGGCTAAAGTCCGGGGCGCCGGTTGTTCTTGCCGGTGATCGCGGCGACGACGGTGCGTTGGTGCAGCATTCCGGTGACCTGGCCCTGGCGGTTGATCACGGCGTATTCGCTGCCGGCCAGCTGCGCCAGATACTGGATCAGCTCCTGGCCGGCAGCGGCTTCGGGCACGTAGGCGCCCGGGGCCAGGGCCCGCGCGACGGCGTTCACCGGCGTCGTATCCGCTAAGGCATCCGGGACCGCCGCCAAGGCGCCGAGGTCCACGACGGCTTCCGGCTGTCCGGTGGCCGCCACCAGCACGACGGCGGTCTCCCGGCTGCCGCCGATGGCGCTGCGTACCTGGGCAACCGTCGTGCCGGCCACGAAGCTGACGGCCGGGTGCATCAGTTTGGCGGCGCTGATCTCCGGGAGCCGCAGCCGCATCCGGGCATTCTGGATGGCAGCTGAGGCTCCCATCCACAGGAAAACGCAGACCAGGATCGTGATGAGCACCAGCTGGAGGGACGGCTGGACGCCCTGGAGCATCGGCAGGCCGACCACCACCAGCAGCACCAGCAGGGCGGCGATGATGCGCCCGGACCAGCCGGCGGCAACGGTCCCCTTCTCCTGGCTGCCGGTGGCCTTCCAGACGGCGGATTCGACGATGCGCCCGCCATCGAGAGGCAACCCCGGAAGTACATTGAAGATCGCCACCAGCAGGTTGGCATAGACGAAGATGCCTGCCAGTTCCGCCCCCACGGTGCCGCGGGTGAACAGCGGCCAGGTCAGGTATCCCGCGCCGGCCAGCAGGAAGTTCGCCGCGGGACCGGCCAGGGCCACCGCAAGGGACCGTCCCGGCGTGCCGCTGAAGTTCCCGAACTGTGTATGTCCTCCCCACAGAGTCAGGACGATCTTGGCGGTGGGCCAGTGGAAAGCCCGGGCGCTGAGCGCATGGGCCAGTTCATGCACCAGTACGGAGAGCAGCAGCAGGACCGCATAGGCAAGTGCCACGATGTAGGCCGCAAACCCGATCTCGGGGAACCGCCCCACCAGCTGCGGTCCGTAGACGAGCACGATGAAGGCCGCGACGACGAACCACGAATAGGCCAGGATGACCGGCACGCCGGCCACCCGCCCGAGGGTGATCCCTTCCTTGCGCCCTGTTGCGGTGCGGGGTGATTCGGTCACCGCGCGGCTCCTTCGGTGGCGAGTTTTGCGGCGACCACCGCTTCCAGGTCCTGCAGGCTCCTGCCTGCGAGCGTCTTCCATTCGGTCCGGTCGGCCGAATGCGGCAGCGGCACGAAGTGGGGCACCGCGATGGTGGTCAGCCCGGCGGCCTGCGCGGCCGTCACGCCCGGCAGCGAATCTTCGATGGCGACGCATTGCTGCAGGGCAAGCGACGGCGTGGACCGTGCCAGATGCTTGAAGGCCCGTTCGTAGGCCTCCGGATGGGGTTTGCCGTGCGTGACCATATCCCCGGTGACCACCGCGTGGAAAGTGCCCTCCGGAAGCTGGGCTTCAATCTCCTTGGCAAGCAGTTTTTCGGACATGGTGACCAGCGCGCAGGGCACGGAGCGTTCCCGCAGTTCCTCCAGCAGCTCACGGGCGCCCGGACGCCACGGCATCTCCTGGCGCACCCGGCTGGCTACCTGGGAAATGAGCCGGTCGATGATTTCCCGCACCGTAAGGTCCACGCCGGCGTCCTGGATCACCTGGCCGGAGAACGTCAGGGCCTGGCCCACCAGTGCTTCCGCCTGTTCCTCGGTCCACGTCCCGCCGTAACTGGCTACGAGGTCCTTCTCCGCCTGGATCCAGTATGGTTCCGTGTCCACGATCGTCCCGTCCATGTCCCAGAGCACGGCCTGGACCAGGGCACCGTCAGCAAGCGGCTCTTCGGATAGCGGCTCTTCGGAAAGAGGTCCGTCGGGAAGAGGCTGCAGCGGGGAGGGAACGATAGGCATGGATCAAGTCTACGGTCCGGCATCCGGCTGTACCGCCACCGGCCGGGCGGCGGTACAGCCAGCTGTGTAGGCTTACAGGACTACGTCACGAGGTTTAGGGTGAAGTTGTGAGCAGATATGAAGAACAACCTGTAGGTGGTCTGCCCGGCCTGTCGCCGTCGCTCCCGGAG
Organism: Arthrobacter sp. B0427-1-12; assembly: GCF_059092905.1. NCBI lineage: Bacteria > Bacillati > Actinomycetota > Actinomycetes > Micrococcales > Micrococcaceae > Arthrobacter > Arthrobacter sp. B0427-1-12. Next base: position 48,105 of record NZ_JBNHIC010000020.1, read on the forward strand.
TCTTCGGGGGCCCAGCCTTCGGAGCCCCGGACAGCGGAGACGATGGACCCGGCCACCTCTGAAAGCGGCCGGGTCACCGTCATGCTCGCGGCATTCGAAGGCTGGAACGACGCCGGTGAAGCGGCCAGCGACGCGGTCAAGTATCTGGCACGCTACTGGGGCAGCGAAAAGATCGCCACCATCGATGCGGATGACTATTACGATTTTCAGTTCACCCGGCCGATCATCCACCGCACCAGTTCCGGACACCGCCGGATCAAGTGGCCCGCCACCCGCATCAGCCGCGCCTCCGTTCCGGACACCAACCTCGACGTCGTCTTCGTCAACGGCGTCGAGCCGTCCTATAAGTGGCGCGCCTACACCGCGGAGCTGCTCGCGCGCGCAAATGAGCTGAATGTGAACTACATTGTCCTGGTCGGCGCCCTGCTGGCTGATGTGCCGCACACGCGGCCGATCCCGGTGACTATCACTTCCGACGACGAGACTCTCCGGGAACAGCTGGACATTGAGGCATCCCAGTATGAGGGGCCCACGGGCATCGTGGGGGTGCTGGCGGAAGTGGCCAACCTGGCCGGGGTCCCTGCCGTCTCGCTCTGGGCCGCCGTGCCCCACTACGTGGGCCAGTCTCCGTCCCCCAAGGCACAGCTGGCCCTGCTGCACCGGCTCGAGGAACTGCTCCAGGCGCCCTTCGATACCCACCTGCTCACGGAGGAGGCGGAAGCCTGGGAACGCGGCGTCAACGAACTTGCGACCGAGGATCCGGAAGTGGCCGCGTACGTGCGGCAGCTGGAGGAGGCCAAGGATACCGCCGAGCTCCCGGAGGCGTCCGGGGAGTCGATCGCCCGGGAGTTCGAGCGCTACCTGCGCAAGCGCCGCAAAGAGTAGCGCCTAGAGTTTCAGGCCCAGCAGCGCATCCAGCGTGCCGGCCACCAGCCCGCGGCCTTCCGCGGACGCTTCCTGCGGTTCGCCGCCGTTGGCTGCCCACTTGTCCACCGCTTCCAGGGCGGCAGGTGCATTCAGGTCTTCGGCCAGTGCCGACCGGACGTCGTCCAGCAGGCCCATGCCGGCCTTGACGGAAGCGGCGGGCAGTGCCTCACGCCACGTGCGTACCCGTTCTTGGGCTGCGGCCAGGACCTCGTCCGTCCAGGACCAGTCGGATCGGTAGTGGTTGCCCAGGATCGCGGTCCGGATGGCGACGGGTTCGACGCCGGACAGCCGCAGTTTGGAGACCAGCACCAGGTTGCCTTTGGACTTGCTCATCTTCTCGCCGTCCAGGCCGACCATCCCGGCATGCGCATAATGGCGGGCCAACGGAGTTCCGGACACCGCGAAGGCATGGCCTGCGCTCATTTCATGGTGCGGGAAGCTAAGGTCGGACCCGCCGCCCTGGACCGTGAATGGGGCGGGCAGGAAACGCTGGGCAATGACTGAGCACTCGATGTGCCAGCCGGGGCGTCCCTCCCCCAGCGAAGCACCGTCCCACTTGGGCTCACCCGCGCGGGCGACGCGCCACAGCAACGGATCCAACGGGTTCCGCTTGCCTTCCCGCTGCGGGTCGCCGCCCCGCTCGGCGAACAACGGCAGCATCTGCTCCTCGGTCAGATTGCTGGTAAGTCCAAGGTGCCAGCCCGGCGTCTCATGCTTGGGGAGGCGGGCGGCGGCGTCCACGGAGAAGTAGATGTCGCCGTCGGGCTCCCCTTCGCCGCCGGGCACCGGATAGGCCAGGCCGCGGGCCAGGAGGTCCTCGACCACCGGCACGATCCATTCAATGGATTCCACGGCCCCGATGTACTGATCGGGGGCGAGGACGTTCAGCGCCATCATGTCCTGGCGGAACAGTTCGGTCTGGTCCGCCGCAAGGGTCTCCCAGTCCACCTGCGTGGCGTTGGCCCGCTCCAGCAGCGGGTCGTCGATATCCGTGACGTTCTGCACGTACCGCACCGCGAGCCCGGCGTCGCGCCAGTAACGGTTCAGCAGGTCGAAGGCCACATAGGTGGCGGCGTGGCCCATATGGGTTGCGTCGTAGGGCGTGATCCCGCAGACGTACATACTGGCGCCGCCGGAGACGTCGGGGCGGACAAAGTCCTGCGCCGCCGTATCGTAGAGCGACAGCGCATTGCGGCCGCCGGGCAGCGAGGGCACGGGATTCGACTTCCAAGCAATCACGGATCCAACCTTACTTTGTTCCTGGCGGGCTTTGTTCCTCGCGGGGAAGCGGCAGGGCGCCGCCGCACCGCGGGCCGGTATCAGGCGTTGACGACGCCGAAGGCCAGGAGCACGTAGATGGCCAGGCCCAGCAGGATCCTGTACCAGACGAACAGGCTGTAGCTGCGGGTGGAAACGTACTTCAGGAACCAGCCGATGATGACGAAGCCGACGACGAACGCCACAACTGTGGCCAGCGCCGTTTCCCCCAGTCCATATGGACCCGGCTCGCCGAAGCTCTTCGCCAGCTGGTAGAGCCCGCTGGCAAAAACGGCCGGGATGGCGAGCAGGAAGGAGTACCGGGCCGCCGCTTCGCGGGTATAGCCCATCAGCAGGCCCGCGGTGATCGTGCCGCCTGAACGGGAGACGCCCGGAACCAGGGCCAGCGCCTGGGCAAAGCCGTACAGGATGCCGTGCTTGTAGCTCAGGTTGTCCAGGGTCCGGACTTGGCGCCCGACGGCGTCGGCGATCGCCAGGATGATGCCGAAGACAATCAGCGTGGTGGCCACGATCCAGAGGCTTCGGAAAGTGCTTTCGATCTGGTCCTGGAACAGCAGGCCGAGCACGCCGATGGGGATGCTGCCGATGATGACCAGCCAGCCCATGCGCGCATCCGGATCATCGCGTGCCACTTTGCCGGTCAGGGAGCCGAACCAGGCTTTGATGATGCGGACGATGTCCCGCCAGAAGTACACCAGGACGGCCGTTTCGGTACCGAGCTGGGTGATGGCGGTAAAGGCTGCACCGGGGTCGGAGGCCCCCGGCATGAGCTCCCCGACGATTCTCAGGTGTGCGCTGGAGGAGATGGGCAGGAATTCAGTCAGACCCTGAATGAGCCCCAGGAAAGCTGCTTCGAACCAATTCACAATTACCGACCCTATGGCACCGCGGTGCCTGATCCGCCGCGGGACACAGCCAGGCGGGCAAAAATCACCGCGGCCCAGGCCCTAAGCTAGCTGGTATGCAGCAGCGACGAGTCGGCATGAGCGGTCTGAAGGTTTCCGAAGTCGGCCTGGGCACCCTGGCCTGGGGCACCGAAGTCAAGGAGGAGGGCGCGCGCGAGCAGCTCCAGCTGTTCGTGTCCGCAGGCGGCACGCTGGTGGACACCGCAGCCGGCTACGCCGGCGGCCAGGCCGAAGCCATGCTCGGCTCGCTGATCGGTGATGTTGTCGCCCGCTCCGAGGTGGTCCTGGTCTCCAAGGCGGGTCAGGCCTACCGGAACGGCCGGCGCACGGTCGACGCCTCCCGCCGGGCCATGCTGCACTCCCTCGATGCTTCACTGGCGCGGCTCGGTACCGACTATCTGGACCTGTGGCTCACCGAATGCTGGGATCCGCAGGTGCCGCTGGAGGAAACCCTCAGCGCACTGCAGCTGGCCTATGAATCTGGCCGGGCGCGCTACGTCGGTGTGTCAAACTATGCCGGCTGGCAGCTGGCTCTTGCCGCGGCCGGGGCCGGGTTCCCGGTCGTCGCCAATGAGGTCGAGTACTCACTGCTCAACCGCGCAGCCGAAGGCGAAGTCATGCCGGCGGCCGGCGAAGTGGGAGCGGGGATACTGGCCTGGGCGCCGCTGGGCCGCGGAGTGCTGACGGGCAAGTACCGCAGGAGCGTTCCGGCGGATTCCCGCGGCGCCTCCGACCGGTGGGAACCGTATGTCGAACCGTACCTGGTCGGCAGGCCGGCGAGGACCGTTGAAGCAGTGGCGACGGCGGCGCGCGGACTGGACCGGGAACTGCACGAGGTCGCGCTGGCCTGGCTGCTGCAGAACGAAAACGTGGCCTCCGCGGTCGTCGGCGCCAGCACGCCGCAGCAGCTGAAGTCACTGCTGGCGGGCAACACCGAGCCGTTGCCGGCACCGATCGCGGAGGTCCTCAACGAGGTATCGCTGCCCGCCTGAGGCGGACGGCAACGCGGCTAGAGGCTGCGGCCCTCGTTGCTGACGACTTCGAGGTCCTCGTCTTCTTCGTCCTCGTCCTCATCGTCGGTGTCCTCATAGATCACCAGCGGAGTGACCTCGCTGTACGAGTCGTACAGGGCCTCTTCGTAGGCTTCGAACGCATCGGCAATGGCCAGATATGCGCTCTCCACCGCAGGATCCTCGTCGCCGCGCCGGCTGGCGGAGGCGGCAAGGTGTTCTTCAAGTGCGGACACCAGCGACTGTAGCGCGACACGCGGATCAATGCTCATGTAGTAGACGTTATCTGTTCCCGGCGGAAATATGGAGGGCCCAGGCAAAAGTATCCGGATTGGCAATAAGTATCCGGATTCCCGCCGCGCCGGCGGCCGCGGCCCCGCGCGCCTGTCCGGACTAGGGATTGTCGAGCCCGTAGTGCGCGCGCAGCTCGGCCTCCTGCTCGGGGGTCAGGTTCTTGTCCACGTCGATTTCGGGAGCGTCCTTGATCGTGTCCTCCGAATAGGCGACGTGGATGTCCCCCACCTGCGCCCCCGCCGTGAACCTGGCGCCCGCCAGCGGAATAAGCTTCTCGCGGGATTCGAACAGGCCCAGCGGGACTGAAATCCAGGCCGGCCGTCCGGTCGCGGCGTCCAGATGGACCTGCCCCACCGTCCCCAGCTTGCGTCCATCCATGTCCCACGCCGTCGATTCCTGCAGTTCGTGGTGGTCCTGCATGTCCGCGGTTATGTCTGCCATCTGAAGCTCCTCGGGTACCTGATCTGGCAGCGGAGGCTCTGAGGTCCGCTGCACCAATGCCATAGCCTTAGCTTAGTAAGTGTGCTTACCATACAATCAGGGCGGGATGAGTAAGTGAAGCCCTTGCACGTGAAACCTCGAATGAACCCCACGTGAAGCGGCGCCCGGGCCGCAGGTCCGGTGCCGCTTCCACCCATCAAGGAGGATCGTCATGACTGTTGCCCGGGACATTATGACCGGCGGTGCCGAATGCATCGGCGAAAATGAAACGCTCGAACAGGCCGCGCGGAAGATGAAGGAGCTCGACGTCGGATCGCTTCCGATCTGCGGTGAAGACAACCGGCTCAAAGGTATGGTGACGGACCGGGATATCGTGGTCAAATGCCTCGCCGAGGGTGGAGACCCGCGGTCCACCAAGGCCGGCGAACTGGGCCAGGGCAAGCCCGTGACCATCGGAGCCGACGACAGCATCGAGGAGGCCATCAAGACCATGCAGGAGCATCAGGTCCGCCGGCTTCCCGTAATCGACGGCCATGACCTGGTCGGAATGCTGAGCCAGGCAGACATCGCCCGCAACTATCCGGAAGACCGCGTGGGCGAACTCGTCGAATTCATCTCCTACTGACCAGCGGCCGCACAGGCAACCGCTGTCTCCGAACGGCCAGGGGCAGGTTCGGCACCCGAGGTGCCGGGCCTGCCCCCGCCTGTTCCGTCGAACCAGCCTGCTCCATTGAATCGGAAAGGGAATGAACCGCAGTGACTGAATCCGCAAAGTCCCTGGCCGCCCCGTCCCAGGCTGAGGCCCACGCACATCCGGATCCGAACTGGTGGCGGCAGGCAGCCGTCTACCAGATCTATCCGCGCAGCTTCGCCGATGCCAACGGTGACGGCCTGGGAGACTTGAAGGGGATTATCGCCAAGGTCCCCTATCTGGCGGCACTGGGGATCGACGCCGTGTGGCTCAGTCCCTTCTATCCGTCGGCCTTGGCAGACGGAGGCTACGACGTCGACGATTACCGCGATGTGGACCCGAGGCTCGGAACGCTGGCGGACTTCGATGAGCTGGCCGCCGCCCTGCACCAGACGGGCCTGAAGATCATCGTCGACATCGTGCCGAACCATTCCTCGAACCGGCACGAATGGTTCAGGGAAGCCCTTGCTTCGCCCAAGGGGTCTGCGGCCCGCGGACGCTATATCTTCCGGGACGGCAAGGGACCGGACGGGGCGGAACCGCCGTCGGACTGGGTCTCGCACTTCGGCGGGAGCGCCTGGACCCGCATCACCGAACCGTCCGGGGAACCGGGGCAGTGGTACCTGCACCTTTTTGCCGCGGAGCAGCCTGACTGGAACTGGGACAATCCCGAGGTCCGGGAAGACTTCCTGCGGACCTTGCGCTTCTGGGCGGACCGGGGCGTGGACGGCTTCCGGGTCGATGTGGCCCATGCGCTGGCCAAGGACATGTCGGAGCCGCTGCGCAGCAAGCCTACGGTTGAGGATGAGCTGACCCCCGTGGACGGCCGGGACCCGCTGTTCGACCGGGACGAGGTCCATGAAATCTACGCCGAATGGCGCAAGGTCTTCAACGAGTACCATCCGCCCCGGAGCGCGATCGCAGAGGCCTGGGTCCCCGCGGCGCGGCGCCCCGCTTATGCCAGCCCGGAAGGACTGGGCCAGGCCTTCAACTTCGACCTGCTCCGCGCCGACTGGGACCTGGAGCAGTTCAGGAACATTATTTCCACCAATCTGGCACAGGCGGCCGCCGCCGGCACCTCCTCCACCTGGGTGTTCTCCAACCACGACGTCGTCCGCCATCCCACCCGCTATGGCCTTCCGCCGGGGCAGGACTTCAGCGACTGGCTGCTGCAGGACGGGGCGGATCCGGCTGAAGACCGGGAGACCGGGCTGCGGAGGGCCCGGGCGGCGACCCTGCTGATGCTTGCGCTGCCGGGCTCCGCGTATCTGTACCAGGGCGAGGAACTGGGACTTTTCGAAGTCGCCGACCTGCCGCGGGATGTCCTGCAGGATCCCATCTGGCGGCGCACCGGCGGTGGGCGGAAAGGCAGGGACGGCTGCCGTGTTCCGCTGCCTTGGACGGCAGAGGGGCCGTCCTTCGGCTTCGGCGCCGATGGCTCCCATCTGCCGCAGCCGGACTGGTTCGGTAAGCTATCCGTCGCGGCGCAGGAGGGGATCGAGGAGTCCACCCTCGAGTTCTACCGGAAAGCGCTGCGGCTGCGCGGCAGGCTGCAGACCTACGAGGAGCTGGAGTGGATCGGCCATCCGGGCCAGCAGGTACTGCATTTCGCCCGTCCCGGCAATTGGCACTCCATCACCAACTTCGGGATTGATCCCGTTCCGCTGCCCGAAGGAACCGTGGTCATCGCCAGTGGACCACTCGGGGACGGGGTGCTGCCGGCCGCGACGACAGCCTGGCTCGTCCGCTCCCGGCCCGACGGCGTCGTCGTAATCTGAGAGGCCGTGGCCGGGCCCGCAGCCTGATGCGGGCCCGGGCGCCACAGTGCCTTGCCGTTTGCCGCAGGTTCTGCTTCGCTGGAATCAGCGGTCCAGCTTCAGATGGTCACCCACGCACCGAAGGATTGATGGACATGCCGAAAACCGACAAGAGCGGCAAGGCGAAGAAGTCCGAACTGCCGTCAACGCTGCAGCGGTCCGGCAAGAAGGCGCAGCAGACCTTCGCCAAGGCCCACGATTCCGCCGCCGAGTCCTACGGCGATGAAGAACGTGCCCACCGCGCTGCCTACAGCGCGCTGAAGCATACGCATGAGAAGGTCGGCGACCATTGGGAAAAGAAGGAGGAATCCGGCCCCTCCGACAAGCAGGCCAAAGGCGGCAAGGACACGTCCCGCCCCACGGCCGGCGGCGTGGATGCCAACGCCTCCAAGGAGCACCTCTATGAGCTGGCCAAGAGGCAGGACGTGCCGGGCCGTTCGAAGATGACCAAGAATGAATTGGTCAAGGCCCTGCAGAAGGACAGCCAGGCGAAAACCGCCAAAGCGAGGTAGAACCCGGCCTGCGGATCGTCCTATGGTATTTGGATACCGGATGATTGATGGAGGGACATGCGAGAACAGATCCGCACCGGTGCCGTAGCGAAGGAACGTGACCATGCCCGGCAGTATGAGTACCTCATCCTGACCGTCAGTCCCAACGAATCCCTCCCGGCGGCACGCCAGACCGTACGTGAGCATGCGGAGTACGGCAAGTGGGAACTGGAGCGGAGCGTGCTGTACATGGGCGGCGGGCGCAAGTACTGGCTGCGCCGGCGGGTCCTGCGCGTGGAGCGTACAGCCTAGCCGGCTTCAGTCCTCCACGGGCCCCAGCCACGCGTTCGCCACGGTATTGTGGGCCGATTCGTCATCGGACGGGTGGAACAGTCCGGCCAGGACGTCCCGGTACAGCCGTTCCAGTTCGCTGCCGCGGAAATAGCTTGAGCCGCCGGCCACCCGGATCGCCAGTTCGACGGCGGTCCTTGCCGTTTCCGTCGTCCTCACCTTCAGGCCGGCCAGCCGGGCGAACCACAGGCCGCCGTGATCGGCCAGGCGGTCGACGTCGCCGGACAGTACCTGGAGCTGCGGGTGGATTCCATCCATGGCGATGGCGGCGTTGGCCACTTTCCTCCGGATGTCCGGATCCTGGGCCAGCGGCCGGCCCCCGTGTTTCAGGGAGGTCCGCCGCTGCGCCGCCTGGACGGCCAGTTCCACGGCCCGCTGCCCGATGCCGGCGTAGACGGAAGCGAGCAGGATTTCGAAGCACGCAAAAATTCCGAAGATCAGCGGATCCGGGTTCGGACCCACCGGCAGCTTCCGGAACACTCTGTCCGCGCGGGCCGCCACACCGTCAAGTACCGTGGTATTCGATTGGCTGGCCCGCATGCCCAGCGTGTTCCAGTCTTCCTTAATGGAGCACCCCGGTGCGTCGCGGTCGATGAACGCCCAGATCAGCTGCGGCTCCTCCCCCGTGTCGTCCCGGCCGAAGATCCCCAGCCGGGTCCACGCCGGCGACATACTGGTGAAGACCTTTGTTCCGGTGAAGCGGTAGCCGCCGCCGTCCTGCGGCACGGCCTGGGTGCGGGAGTCGAAGAGCACCTGGTCGTTGCCGGCCTCGGACACGCCGAAGCCAAAGATCTCACCGGCACCGGCCTCCCTGAGTACGTAGTCCAGCGAATCGTCGCCCCGGGCCGCCAGGACGCGTGCGACGCCGGTCCACACCAGATGCATGTTGACCGCCAGTGCGGTGGCGGGGGCGGCCGCCGCCAGCCGGACCTGCGCCTGCGAGACCTGCTGCAGCGAGTACCCCTGACCGCCCCACCCCACCGGCACGAACATCTTCAGGTAGCCGGCGTCCGCAAGATCCGTTAGGTCCTCGTGGAAGAAAGCATTGGCTTCGTCGTAGCCGGCGGCGCGCCTGCGGAGCGTTTCCAGCAGCTCCTCCGGCAGCAGTTCCTCCAGCGGCGTGGTCATCGGTGTCCTCCTGTTGCGGCTTTAGTACGTAGTCAGCAGGCGGCGCAGCACGCGCGTGCCGAACTTGAGCGAGTCCACCGGAACCCGTTCGTCGACCCCGTGGAACATCCCGGCAAAGTCCAGGTCCGCCGGCAGCCGCAGCGGTGCGAAGCCGTAGCCGGTGATTCCGATGCGGCTGAACGACTTATTGTCCGTGCCGCCGGAGAGCGTGTACGGCAGCACCTTGGCGCCGGGGTCTTCGGCCTGGAGCGCATCGATCATGGAATCCACCAGGTTGCCGGCAAACGGCACCTCCAGCGGGACGTCCTTGTGCTCATAGCTGATCTCGATCCCGTCGCCGGCGAGTTCCCGGATGACTTCCAGGACATGCTCCTCCTGTCCGGGCAGCGTGCGGGAGTCGATGAACGCCTCGGCGGTTCCCGGGATGACATTGTGCTTGTAGCCGCCGCGCAGGAGCGTCGGATTGGAGGTGTTCCGGAGCGTCGCGCCGACAAAGCGGGCCACGGTGCCCAGCTCGGCCAGCAGCTTGTCCGGATTATCCGGATCGAATTCGACGCCGGTCAGTTCCGTGACGCCGTCCAGGAACTGCCGGGTGGTGGGCGTCAGGTCGATCGGCCACTCGTATTCGCCGATGCGGGCCACTGCCCGGGCCAGGCGGGTCACGGCGTTGTCCGTGTTGATCTGCGAGCCGTGGCCGGCCAGGCCGTGCGCCACCAGTCGGAGCCAGGAAATCCCCTTCTCCGCGGTCTGCAGCATGTAGGCCCGCTGGCCGCCGATGGTTGTGGAGAATCCGCCGACTTCGGAGATGGCCTCGGTGGCACCGTCGAACAATTCCCGCCGGTTCTCCACCGCCCAGCGGGCACCGTACTTTCCGCCCGCTTCCTCGTCCGCCAGGAAGGCGAAGATGATGTCCCGCTTCGGCCGGGTGCCGGTCCGGGCCATTTCCCGCATCACGGCCAGGATCATCGCGTCCATGTCCTTCATATCGACGGCGCCGCGCCCCCAGATCAGCCCGTCGATTTCCTCCCCGCCGAAGGGGTCGACGCTCCAGTCCTCCTTCTGGGCGGGGACGACGTCCAGATGGCCGTGCACAATGAGGGCAGGAAGGGAGGCATCCGTGCCGGTCATCCGCGTCACCACGGAGGTCCGCCCCGGAAGTGATTCGAAGACCTCCGCGTCCAGACCGGCCTCTTCGATGAGCCCGGCGGTGTATTCCGCCGCGGCCCGCTCCCCGGGGCCGGTTCCGTCACCGAAATTGGACGTATCAATCCGGATCAGCTCCTGGCAGATCCGGGCGACTTCGGCCTCGGCGGAGATGGCTGCGGGCACTGCACTCATCAGGACTCCTTCTGGGACGGCTGTTCCTCCACCCTATCCAGCTTTCACGCTCCGGGCAGCAAGCATCCTTCAGCACCGCCTAGCAGGCATCGTCCGGCAGTCGGGGTATGCCGTCCATAGCCCGATTCGGCACTTGGCGTGGATTCGTGTTAGAGTTTTTCTCGCTGCTTCGAAGGAATCGGGCCTCGACGAGAGTCATTGGAACCCTTCGGAAATACCATCTGCGCGGGTGGCGGAATAGGCAGACGCGCTAGCTTGAGGTGCTAGTCCTCGTATAGAGGGTGGGGGTTCAAGTCCCCCCTCGCGCACTGAAAAATCCCCGGATTTCCGGGGATTTTTTCGTTAACCGCTCACGCGGAAGCCCATTTCGCTCACGCGAGAGCTGAAATGCGACGCCCGTCGGAGGGTTGTTCGCATAGTAATTGGCATGGCTTACATGGACGCGCGACGGCGCAAGAACGGCCGTACTGCTTATGTGGTGCGGTGGGTTGACGCAGAAACAAAAGAGTCGCAGTACCAAAAGTTTGACAACGTCGAGGACGCACGGTTCCTTCTGGCCATCCTGAAGGCCCATCAGTCAGACACTGCGGCCGCACTCAAGAACGCACGGGACCACTACGGCGGCGTATACACGGTGACCCAAATGATCGAGGACCACATTGCGCTGCCAACCGCACCGGGGGGATATACGATTCGCCGGTACAAGGGCTACCTCCGAAACCACATCAACAGGTCTCTGGGGTCCATGGACGCATCCAAAGTCGAATACCGTGACATCGTCGGATGGATCAGGATGATGCGGGAGAAGGGCCTTAGCCGAAAAACGATTGCCAACGTGCACGGCCTGATCTCTGCTGCCTTCAATTCAGCGGTACGTGAAAAGAAGCGTCAGGACAATCCATGCAAGGGAGTGGCTCTACCTAAGAGCACCGACACAGAAGAAGCAACGTGCTTCCTGACCAAGGCCGAATGGGAAATGACCCGTGTTGAGTTGGGTGAGCCGTACCAGGCTTTCTTCACATTTCTGATTTCATCCGGGCTGCGATTCTCGGAGGCGACAGCACTTTACGCGCGAGACTTCATCACTACTCCCAACGGCCAAACAGCCGTCAAGATTGTTAGGGCGTGGAGCCGTGACGAAAACAACGATCCGTGTTTGAGCACTCCGAAAACACGTAAGTCAAGAAGAAGCGTCGCCCTCAACGCCGCGACGTACGCACTGGTCAGCCCCCTGTTGGCTGCGTCGAAAAAGAGTGGCAAACATGTCTTCCTGAATACCGACGGGGCACCCATCGATCATAGGCGTGCATGGGGTGTCTGGGATCGGGCTGTTAGGAAAGCTCAGCAGAAGGGGCTAACGAAGCGGCCCCGGATTCATGACCTTAGGCACACCAACGCGTCCTGGCTGCTGTACGCGGGACTGAGCCTCCATCTGCTCCAGCATCATCTGGGCCATGAAAGCATCACAACGACCGTTGACCGCTACAGTCACCCGGTTTGATGGATGCGTAACGGGACTCGGTGGTCTCCACCTTGAAGGTGTCACCCTCCTTCGTCCTCACCTCGACCCTCCAGTGCGGGGTCACGGTGCGTCTGCCGCTTGGTTCGCCAGGTGTCCGGGTCGTCGTAGTCCTTGCCCGTCACCGGTCCAGTGTAGTCCGGAGCACAGCCGGTGACGGCAAGTGCAGCCAGCAGGGCAAGGACAGGCAGTGTCGTCTTCAGGGAAGTCTTCTTCATAGCCGGTATGTGTAGGGAAACCGGCTTATCGCTCCCCGTTCCGAGCCCGTGCAGCAGTGAGGTTTTCTCCGGTCTCCGCACACATATCCAGGCAGAGGCAGCAGATCGCAGCCCAATCACCTGGATGGAGAGTCGCATGACCACGCCCCGCAGCATTCCCAAACCGAGCAGCCGGCCGAGCGATACCGCCTTTGTCTGGAGGCCCATCAGCGAGCTGCCTGTGGCAACGGAGATTTTCATGAAGGCCACTGCCACCGGGGTCTGGTGTGTCGGAACCCTCGGGCCGGACAAGGAAGTTGAGCTGCGGTCAGGCATTACTGCACCGGAGGATACGCCGGAGGAAACCCTGATGGAAGCAGCACGGGCTGCCTTCGCCGCCGTTCTCGAAGAGGCCGAGCATCACCCCAGAACCTATCTCATCGTGCAGCCCAGGACGGTGCACAACGCCCTGGAAGCCATGATCGAGGGGCTCCCCCGTATCCGCGTGGCCCGCCCCGGCGTCGGGATCGGGCCCTACCTCAATGCTGTTCATGAGGAACACAACCGGATCGAGCAGCAAAGGGGCCTGGGCAAGCAGCCGCCGCCCTGCAGCGGAACCCTGACCGTCGCCACGGATGCCTCGATCGCTTCCCGCGCCAAGGTCGCCGGCCTGGGTTGGGTCATCTCCGGCGGGGACGGCCGCATCCTGGACACCGGGCACCGTACGGTGCGGGTCAGCCGGGCCGGGGATATCGTCACCGGTGAGCTGTGGGCGATCCATCTGGCGCTCCGTGAGGCCATCGCAGCACACCGGAAAGTCAAGACGGCCCAGGTTCTGGTGCAGACCGACTCACAGGCTGCCCTGGAGGTGATCCGTCGCGTCGAAGCCGGGGCAGATGACCAGTCCATGCCGCGGGAACACTACGACCTGGCCGCCGAAATCGCTGACCTGCACCGGCGGTTCCCGGTGGAGTTCCAGTGGGTGAAGGGGCACAGCGGTCACACCGCCAATGAAGCGGCCGACCGGCTGGCCGTCCTGTCCCGGCGCAACGAGGAGTTCAAGGTACCGGCCCCCCTGAGGTCCCGCATGCTGCAGGCCGCAAGCGAGGACATCATCGGCCAGCTGGCGGCCGCCTGACGGCGGTCAGCGGCGCTACCGGCCGGACACCCCTAAGCTGGTGAGACTACTGCGAGCAAGGGGGACCCGTGGAGCCTTTCCGGAACGATCCGATTGACGCTGCGCCGCCGGTGATTCATGGTGACAGTTTTTTCGCGGCCGTCGACATGCTGCTGATGCAGCGGGCGGCACGTACGCTCCGGCGCCTGCAGCCGGCCGACATGAAGGTGCTGATGGATGCTCTGCAGCAGCGGCATGGGGCGGAATACCTCCTGTGGCGGGAGCTGGCGGCAACAGAGCAGGCAACGGTGGATTTCATCGATGACCCCAAGCATCGGCCGAATCCTGTCATCCGCGATATTTCCCGGCGTATCGGCACCAGCGTTGAAGACATGCTTCCCATCGCCCTGCGCGAAGAGGAGAAGTTCAGGATCAGGGCGCAGGCAGCCAAATCCGCGGTCACCATGACCGAACTTGGTGCCCGCGCGCTGATCGGACGGCATGCCTTCTACGCGGATGCCGATATAAGCGAGGTCATCCTTTCAGGAGCGAACCAGGACATTCAGGATCTTGCGCTGACCCCGGCCGATCTCCCGTCCCCGCAGGGCATCCTGGTCATGAACCGCGCGGACGGAACCGGGGCGGTGCTCTGGTGGGCACCGGGCCCGGACAACGTGGTATTGGCGTCCACGAAATCAGTGACGTTCCTCGAGCGGTGGCTCCTGGCCGACCCGCACGACAACCCTTACCCGCTGCACCCGTATGTGATGGCCACGCTTTCGGATCCCCTGTCCGATAAGCCGCCCGTGGTTCAGGACCTGACCCTTCCGTCCGAGACGCTGGACCCGATCCCGGAGGCCACCCGCTTCGACGCTCCGGACCCGTCAGAGGTACTAAGGATCCTCCTGTCCTTCGCCCACATGATCCGGCAGGGCACTGCCGACGTCGGCACCGTCTCCACCCCGCCGGCCCCGGTCCTCGACAGGAAGGGCCGGAAGCGGTTCCGAAAAGACACGGTCACACTGCTGAGCGTGCACGACAAGGTCACTGTCGTCGACCGGGCCGACGAATAAGGCATCGGCACTGTCCGATAGACGGTGTGTGGGGTCCGGCGGTTTTCATCAGTGGGAGGTTCTCTCGAACCGACCGGCGAAGGTGATCGCGAACGCGTTGAGCGCGGGCTTCCACCTCATCACCCAGCGTGCCCGGCCTCCGCCGGTAGGGTCAAGAGACCTGGTGACCAGGTAGAGGCACTTCAGTGCAGCGGCCTCGTTGGGGAAGTGCCCGCGCGCCCTCACCGCCCGTCGGTAGCGGGCGTTGATCGACTCGATCACGTTCGTCGTGCAGATCACCGAAGCGGATCTCCACGTCGTACTCGAGGAACGGCACAAACTCGGCCCAGGAGGATTCCCAGAGCTGCACGATCGCTGGATACCGCTGGCCCCACTCGGCCGTGAACTCGGCGAACCGGTCCTTCGCGGCCTGCTCACTCGGTGCGGTGTAGACCGGCTTGAGCGCCTTGACGATCCCGTCGCGGTGCTGCCGGCCGGCGTAACGGAAGCTGTTGCGGATCAGGTGCACGATGCACTGCTGCACCACCGTTCGCTCCCAGATGGTCGTGATCGCCTCCGGCAGCCCAAGAGCTAAGTCGCAGACGGCGATGAGCACGTCCTCGACGCCCCGGTTCTTCAGCTCGGAGAAGACCTGCAGCCAGAACCGGGCGCCCTCAGCGCCGTCGCCGGCCCAGATGCCCAGGATCTCCCGCTCCCCATTGGTCGTGACGCCCATGACGACGCAGAACGGGGTGTTGCGCACCTGACCGTCGCGGACCAAGACGGGCGATCGCATCGACGAAGAGCACCGGATAGATCGGATCCAGCGGCCGGGCGGACCACTCGGCCAGCTCACCGGCGACCTTCTTTCGTGATCCGGCTGATGGTGTCCCTGCCAGACCTTGGCCCCGTAGACCTCCTCGAAGTGCGCGGCGATCTCCCCGGTCGTCAAACCCCGGGCACTCAGGGAGAGCACGACCTGATCGATCCCGTCCAAGCGCCGTTTCCGCTTGGGCACAATCACCGGCTCGAAGGACCCGTCCCGGTCCCGGGGCACCTCGATCTCGACCGGACCGATCTCGGTCAACACGGTCTTGGACCGGGTGCCATTGCGCATGTTGGCCGCGATCGGAGTCTCGCCGTGCTCGTGCCCGAGGTGCTCGGTCAGTTCCGCCTCCAGCGCCGTCTCGAGCACGTTCTTCGTGAGCTGGCTCAGCAGCCCACCAGGGCCCACCAGACTCACGCCCTGCTCCTTGGCCTGAGCGAGCAGCCGTTCGGCCAGCTCCTTCTGATCGATGATCTCTCCCGTCACGGGATCGATCATCGCCTCTGTCATCTCGGTCGTGAACTCTGACACGGCCGTCTCCTTTCGGATCAGGCCGGACCCTCACACACCGTTCTTCTTACAGTCCCGACTTCTGGACACACCGGGGAGGCAGGATGCGGTGACGCCGCCCGCGGTGGTGCGGGCGGCGTCGGGGAGTATGTCAGGCGTGCTGGTCGGACTGGGTGGAGTCGGGTTGGGTGGTCCAGGCCGGGGGCTCATCCTTGCCGGAGGACTCGTCCTGTTCGGCCTTCTGGCTGGTGGCCTGCACGAGGCCGGGGGCATGGTGGACCGGGGCGTAGATCGCGTAGAGGCGCATCGGTTCCTCGCCGGTGTTGATCACGTCGTGCCAGGTGCCGGCGGGAACCTGGATGGACCAGCCGTCGCTGACCTCCTGCTGGAACTCGAGGCGGTCCTTTTCCGGGCCCAGGACGCACCGGCCCTGTCCTGCGTCCAGGCGCAGGAACTGGTCGGTCTCGGGGTGCACCTCCAGGCCGATGGACTCGCCGGGCGGGATGGACATCAGGGTTACCTGCAGGTACCTCCCGGTCCAAGCGACGGTGCGGTAGTTGGAGTTCTGGCGCGTGGCCGTCTCGATGTCGAAGGCGTTCGGGTTCGGGCCGTTGTCGTTGATCTGCACTGTGGGTGCTCCTTTCGGATCTGCGGGTGCTGAGAAGGTGTGTCGTCCAGTGCGGCGGGGCGCGGGCTGGGTGGTTGAGAGCGACCCGGTCCTCACAGGGAAGGCTCGGCGCGGGCGGGCGGGGGTTTCTACACGGGGCGCACACTCACCGCTCCTTCGCGGCGGCGAATCTTGTGGAGACCAGCAGGGCGAGCAGCGCGCCGGCGGCGGCCACGGTGAACACAGCGGTTAGTCCGGCCGCGGTGGCACCGGCGGTGCCGACCAGGGCGCCGGCGAGTCCGGTGCCGATGGCAATGCCGGCCTGGTTGCCCAGTTCCATCTGGGAGGAAGCGCGCCCGACGGAGCCGGCGGCGTCGTCGAGGACGGCGATGGAGTTGGTGGTGAACCCGATGCCGGCACCGAGCCCGGCGACGATCCACCCGCCGACAGCGGCCAGGATGGGCGCCTCGGTCAAGATGACGGCGCCGATGACGGCCAGCCCCACGATGACGAGCAGGGCACCGGCACGGGCGATGGCGCCCGTGCTCACCCGGGCCTTCAGCAGCCGGTCGGGCAGGTACGCTCCCGCGGTCCACCCGATGATGCCGGCGGTCAGCACCGCTCCGGCGGCGGTCGCGCTGATGCCGCGCACACCGGTGAGGGCCAGCGGGATGAACAGGTCCGCGGTGAAGAACGCCATGGACAGGGCGGCGGCGAACACCACTTTCGCCGGCAGCCCCCGACGGACGGTGAGCGTCCCGACAGGCAGGATCTGCCGGATCCCCTGGTAGGCGAACGGCAGTCCGCACACCAGGGCGGCAACCGCCCACCACGGGGCCAGGTTCGGTGCGATCAGCACCGCTGCCAGGCCGGTGCTCAGTGCCAGGCCGCCGCCGAGGTACCGCACCAGCGTGCGGTGACCGCCGGTCGGGGCACTGGCCTCGCGCCCGGCGGTGGCGTGCCGGTCGAGTCGTCCGAGCGGAGCCCGGACCAGGAACGCGGCCAGCGGGGCCAGCGGAACCAGGATCCCGAAGACCCACCGCCAGGTGAGGCTCTCGGCGATCAGCCCGGCCAGTACCGGACCGATCAGGCTCGGGATGGTGAACGCGCTGGCGTTCAGGGCAAGCATCTTCGGACGGATCCCCTCGGGGAAGCCCCTGCCGATCGCCGAGTATGCCGCGACCGACAGTGCGCCCGCGCCCAGGCCCTGGAAGATGCGGCCGGCCACGACCACCCACATCACCGGAGCCAGGCTGGAGATCAACAGGCCGCCGGCGAAGCACGCCGTCCCGACGGCCAGGGGCTTGAGGATCCCGAACCGGTCGAACAGCGGCCCGGCGATGGCGAGGCCGATGATGTTGGCCAACGTGAACCCGGTGAAGATCCACCCGTACAGACCCACTCCTCCCAGCTCCTCGGCGGCCGCGGGCAGGGCGGTGCTCACCCCCAGACGCGAGAACGCCGCGGCGGCGACCAGGGTCACCACGCCGAGGGCCAGCGCCCGGAAGCGCGGACCGAGGACTCCCCCGGCCGGTGGCGCCTGCTCCTTCTCGACCGGCATTGTGACTCTCCCCCTTGCAGTTTTCCGTGTCATACTCAGTCCAACTACTTATCTAAGATAGTTATTCCGGATAATAATATCGGCCGGGGAGGCAGGGGTAATGGCGACAGCCGAGCAGGTGATTGACGCGCTGTTCAGGGCAGGGCGCGGCGTGCAGACCTACCGGCGCCTGCCGGAGGGCCTGCGGCGCGCCCATCTCTACGTGCTGCACGCGATCGAGCAGCTGGGCGGCACGGCCCGGGTGACCGATATCGCGGAGCGGAGCCTGGTGAAGGTCCCCAACATGACCCGGCTGCTCAAGGAGACCGATGCGGCCGGCTGGACCGGCCGGGCATCCGATCCGGCGGACAGGCGCGCGGTGATGGTCTGCCTGACCGAGGCCGGCTCGGCCTGCCTGAGGAGGTACTACTGGGACTACCTGGAGGCCATCGCCCGGCGCCTCCAGGCCGAGGAGCATCCCGAGTACGACGTCATGATCACCGCCATCGATCAGGCGGTCAGTGCCATCGAGGAGGCCACCGCCGCCATCGACGAGACCGGCACTGACCGGCACTGACTGCCCAGCAGTGAGGTCAAGTCCGCCCGTGCATGTGCAACGCCCGCATCTGCCCGATGCGGGCGTCTGCTTGTTGCTCTGCCCGTCTCACAGCCGGATCAGCAATGATCAGAGGGAAAGGGGCGGCGGGAGGACGCGGCGTTGCCCGGGTGCGGTTGCGGTGTCGGCTGCCGTGAAAGACTGGTGGCATGTCAACGGCAGCAGTGTTCGGGAATGAGAGCCTCTCGGAAAGGGTCAAGCAGACGATTCTGGACCGGGTGATTGATGGCACCTATCAGCCCGGAACCCGTCTGGTTGAGCTGCAGCTGGCCAGGGAATTCGGTGTCAGCCAGGCCCCGGTGCGGGAAGCGCTGCGCGAGCTGGCGTCCACGCGGCTGGTGGAGAACATTCCGCGGCGGGGCACCTTTGTGCGCGCGGCCTCCCAGGATGATCTGGCGGAGGTGTACCTGGTCCGGCTGGCGCTGGAGGGCACGGCCGCGGCGTACGCCTATCCGGCCCTGCATGCCGATCCGACGCCGCTGCGTGAGGCCCTCGAGGGGATGCGTGCGGCCGCTGCTGCCGGGGATGCGCACGGGATCGCCAGGTTCAGCACGGATTTCCACCGGGCCGTGATCGCCGCGACCGGCAACCGGCTGATGATGGAAATCTGGGATTCGCTGTTCGTGCAGGCCCGCACCATGGCCACCCTCATCCGCGGCCACGTGGATCTGCACGCCGCCGCGGAGGCCCACGCCCCGATCCTGGAGGCCTTCGAGCACGGCACGCCGGAGGACTGCACCCGGCTGGTGACCGAGCACCAGCACGAATACTCCATCCTCCCCCAAGACTAGACACCCAGGACTAGACCCCGCCCGGCTGCCCTGCGCTCAGGTCCGAAGGGCGGCCCGTCAGGCCGGGGCGGGAACCTCCGATGAGCACGGCGACGGCGATTCCCGTCAGCGCGCCGAGCAGGGTTTCAAGCCCGCGGTCCACCAGGACGGCGACCGGGTGGCCCGGGTTCGCCAGCTGGGTCATCCACAGAATGACCGGGGTAAAAAACGTCAGGGCCAGACCGTAATGGCGCCGCATGAACAGTTCGGTCGGCAACAGCAGGCCCGTCACCAGCAGCGCCAGGGTGACCGGGCCCGTTCCGGCGAACAGCGCCGGGGCGCTCAGGCCCAGGCCGGTGAAAGTCCCGGCGATACGGTGGATTCCCCGCCGGATTCTGCCCTCCCGGTCCCCGGCAGCCAGCGGAACGGCCGCCGCGGCCATCGCCCAGTAGGGATGGCCCAGTCCCGTCAGCGCTGCGAGGCTGCCGGCGGCCGCAACGGCCACCGCATACCGGCCCGCGTGCACGCCCTCCTCCGGCAGCCACCGCGGGACCGGCCGGAGCGCCCGGTTGCCGCCCGGATCCCGGGACCGGTGACGGAACCAGCCCGAAAAGCCCACCAGCATGGCCCACAGCGCTGCGAGGGCACAGATCAGCAGCGCCAGCCAGGGCGGTGCCGGGGGCGGAACGGAGGCGCAGGAGCCCAGGGCGAAAATCGCGAAAAAGGGTCCGGCCGGCTTCAGCCGGAGCGCATCGGCGGCCAGTGACCCGAGACCGGCCAGGGCGGCTTCAACGGCAATCAGCGTCCAGACATTCACCTGCTGCTCCGCCAGAGCGAGTCCCAGGCCCGCCCCGGCCAGCAGCAGGGCTGCGGCCTGCAGCTGATGCGCCAGGCGCAGCCGGTGCCGCTCCCCGCGCCCGTACATGCCGGCGAAGGCGCCGAAGACGGCATACATCGTCAGCTCCTCCCGTCCCGCCAGGATCAGCACCAGCACCGGAAGACCAGCGCCCAGGCACACCCGGGCAGCCGCCCGCCCGTCGCCATCGGGCGGAGCCATGCGCAGCGCAGCGCCCCGGGCAACAACAGACATGAAACCCCCTGATCAATCCCCGCAGCCCCTCGGGCCGCAGCGGCCGGACCGCGCCCGGGAAGAAATCCCGGCAGCACGGCCAGAAAAAAATATCCCGGAACCCCTTGTGACTCCCATCACCCGTGGCCTACACTCAATCCTATCAATTATCGATAATCGATTCTAAGGATTCGTTTTGAAGCTGATTACCTTCCTTCACCAGGGGACCGAACTGACCGGCGTACTCAACGAGGAGGCCGGCACCATAACCCCGGCCGAGGCCGGCCAGGACCTGGTGAGCCTCATCGAAACCTGGCAGGAAGCCGGCCCGCGGCTGGCCGCCGCCGAGACCGCTGCGATCCCGGCGGCCGATGTCGAACTGCTCGCCCCGATCCCGGTCCCGCGCCGCAATATCTTCTGCGTGGGCCGCAACTACACCGAACACGCCAGGGAATTCGCCAGGTCCGGCTACGACGCCACCGCCGGAGCCTCCCCCGAACCCGAGTACCCGGTGGTGTTCACCAAGGCCCCCTCCACGGTCATCGGCCACGGCGCCGACATCGACCCGCACACCGGTGTCACCTCCGAGCTGGACTACGAAGCCGAACTCGGCGTCATCATCGGCACCGGCGGCCGCGGGATCTCCAGGGACAGCGCGCTGGAGCATGTCTGGGGCTACACCATCATCAATGACGTCACCGCCCGTGACCTGCAGAAAAACCACAAGCAGTGGTTTTTGGGCAAGAGCCTGGACACCCACGCCCCGATGGGCCCCTGGGCCGTCACGGCCGACGAGGTCGGTACCGGCCCGCTGGATTTGCTCTGCACCGTCAACGGCGAAACCCGCCAGAAGGCCAGCACCGCCGATCTGATCTTCGACATTCCGACCATCATCGAAACGATCAGCGCCGGCATCACCCTCCAGCCCGGAGACATCATCGCCACCGGCACCCCCGTCGGGGTAGGCATCGGCTTCACCCCGCCGAAGTTCCTGCACTCCGGCGACGTCGTGGAAATCTCCATCAGCAAACTCGGCACCCTGACCAACACGATCGGAGCAGCCTGATGAGCACACACACGGTTGACCCGTGGCTGACCGGCGTCGGGGAGAAATCACTGTTCATTGAAACCACCGGCACCGGTCCCGACGTCGTGCTGGTGCACGGGCTCGGCGGCACCACCAGCTTCTACGAGCCGCTGACTGCGGTACTGAAGGAGAGCTACCGCGTCACCCGGTACGACTTCAACGGGCACGGGCGCACCCCGTTGGCCGGAGAGCTCAGCCTCGATACCCTCGTCGAGGAGCTGGCCGCGGTCATCGAGTTCCAGACCATCGAGGGCCGCGCCCACGTCATCGGCCACTCCATGGGCACCCTGATCGTCCAGCAACTGGCGGCCACCCGACCCGAGCTGGTCAGCAGCCTCGTACTGCTCGGTCCCGTCCGGCAACAGCCCCCCGCAGCCCAGGAAGCCACCCGCGCCCGGGCGGCTCTGGTACGCGAAAACGGCATGGCTGCGGTGGCCGATGCCATCGCCTCCGGCGCCACCGCCGGGGAAGCGGCGGCCGAGAACCCCCTGCTGCGCCCGTTCGTCCGGGAACTGCTGCTGGGCCAGGACGCCGAATCCTACGCCCAGGCCTGCGAAGCCCTGGCGGCCGCCTCCAACCCGGACCTGTCGGCCATCACGGCCCGGGTCCTGCTCGTCACCGGCAGCCAGGACAAGGTCAGCCCGCCGGCAGCCAACACCGCCATGGCCTCCGAACTGGCCGACGCCCGGGTCCGTGTCGCCCCGTACACCGGCCACTGGACCGTGCCCGAAGCCCCCGGATTAGTCAACGACGCGGTTCTGGAATTCCTCGCCAACGCGGCGCCCGAACCCCGGCCCGCCCCGAAGACCTGCGCCTGCAGCCACACCGGCTGCACCTCCAGCCGGGCGAACATCATCACCGTCCCCATCCGCAAGATCGACTGAAACACCACCACCGACACAAAGGACAACGAAGTCATGTCAAAGATCCTCTTCACCAACGTCAATATCCTCGACAGCACCGGAGCCCAGCCCTTCACCGGCGAAGTGCTCATCGAGGGCGAACGCATCACCGCGATCCGGCCCGGCACCGGTGAACTGCCCCGGGACGGGGCCCGGGTCATTGACGGGCGCGGGCAGACCCTCATGTCCGGTTTGTGCGACGCGCACACCCACTTCACCTGGAACGACGGGGACCTCAACGGCCTGGAAACCATGCACGTCGAGGAGCACCTGCTCCACACCGTCGAGTCCGCCAAGTACTACATCGACTACGGCTACACCATGTGCTTCGGCGCCGCCAGCGCCAAAAAGCGCCTCGACGTCGTCGTCCGAAACGCCATCAACGCAGGCCAGATCCCCGGCCCCCGATACCTGGCCAACGGCCAGGAAATCGCCACCACCGCCGGCGACCTCGTTCCCGGAATCACCCAGATCGCCGACGGCGTCGAGGAAATGCGCAAAGTGGTCCGCGAAACCATCGGCCTGGGCGTCGACCAGATCAAACTGAGCATCTCCGGAGAGGAAATCACCGGCTCCAAGGCCGCCACCGACACCTACATCACCGAAGAGGAACTCCAGGTCGCCGTCGACGAGGCCCACCGCCGGCACGTGCGCGTATGCACCCACGCCCGCAGCCGCGACTCCGTGCTCATCTCCCTCAAAACCGGCGTGGACATGATCTACCACGCCTCCTACATCGACGACGAAGGCATGGACCTGCTCGAAGCGGCCAAGGACCGCGTCTTCGTCGCCCCGGCCATCAACTGGCTCATCGCCACCCTCCACGACGCCGAAGCCTTCGGCTACTCCCACGAAGCAGCCGAACAGGCCGGCTACGCCCACGAACTCGAAATCGCCACCAAAGCCATCCAGGAAATGCGCCGCCGCGGCATCCGCGTGCTGCCCGGCGGAGACTACGGCTTCGCCTGGACCCCCCGCGGCACCTACGCCCGCGACCTCGAGCACTTCGTCAACCTCTTCGGCTACACCGAAATGGAGGCCATCATCGCCGCCACCGCCCTCGGCGGAGAACTCTTCGAAAAGCCCAACGAACTGGGCAAGGTCCTGCCCGGCTTCTACGCCGACCTGATCCTCATCGACGGCAATCCCCTGGAGGACATCACCATCCTGCAGGACATCACCAAAATCACCGCCGTCATGAAGAACGGCCAGTTCCACCGCGAACCCGTCGAACCGGCCCCCGCCACACCGGAACCGGCAGACCTGGCCCTGACCTCCCTCTAGACAACCCCTCCGCCGCCCATGCCCCGGGAAACCCCGGGGCATGGGCGGCAGCCCGCCCGCATCCACCCACAGCCCGGAACCGGCACATTCAAATCCGGCAGCTGCCGACCTGCTTTCCCACTTCGTCCACGCCCCCGCTGTGCGCCGCTTTCGTCCACCCCCTTCACCTGGAGACCCTCTGTGTGCAACCTGATCAATGAAGCTCACCAGCACTCACTGTCCCGCCGCGGCATCCTCCAAGGAGCCGCAGCGCTCAGCGCCGCTGCCCTGGCCACCGGATTCACCGCCCCCGGTGCCGCCGCGGCCGTATCGGCAGCCCAAAACAACGCCACGGCAGGAAAGGGCCGCACCCGGGCGGTCCTGTTGGGCACCGCCGGCGGTCCGATGACCTGGATCGCCCCGCACAACGGCCCCAACCGCGCCCGCCACGGCATCGCCACCGCACTCGTGGTTGGTGACAGGTTCTACCTTGTCGACTGCGGCATGGGCGTGGCCCACCAACTGCGCCTGGCCGAACTCGGCCGCGACGGCGACTTCGCCGGATTTGAAGGGCTCAGCTCCATCTTCCTGACCCACCTTCACTCCGACCACACCATGGACTACTTCAACATCGTGCTGGCCGGCTGGTACCACGGCCTGCCCGGCACCGAACCGATCCAGGTATACGGGCCCGGACGGCGCGGTTCCCTTCCCCCCATCCACGGAAGCGGCGACGTCGAAGTAATCAACCCGGCCAACCCCACCCCGGGCACCGCCGACATGACCGGATACCTGATCCAGGCCTACGCCACCGACATCAACGACCGCATGCGAGACTCCCGCAAGCCCCACATACGAAACCTGATCCACGCCAACGACATCACCCTGCCCAAAGACGTCCCAGCCGATCCCGACCGTAACCGGGCCCCCGCCATGGACCCCTTCACAGTCGTGGAGGACGACCGGGTCCGGGTCAGCGCCACCCTGGTCGACCATGGAGCCGTGTTCCCCGCCTTCGCCTTCCGATTCGATACCGACGACGGCTCCGTCGTCTTCTCCGGCGACACCGCGCCCTCCCAGAACCTGATCAACATGGCCCAGGACACCGACGTCCTCATCCACGAAGTCATCGATGCCGACTGGGTCAACGCCCTCTACGGCCAACCTCCCTACACGGCAGAAGAGGAAGGCTTCATCCAGCACCTGCTGCACTCCCACACCACCATCGAACAAGTCGGCCCGGTAGCCGAAGCCGCCGGCGCCAAATCACTGGTCCTCTCCCACCTGGCACCAGGAAACAACCCGCGCGACCGGTGGCTGAAAGCACAAAACGGCTACACGGGAAAACTGATCATCGGCGAAGACCTCATGGAAATCAACATCCCCGCACACACCCCGGCCTGAAAAGTCCCGTCAACCACTCGAACCACTCGATCAAGAGGTTACGGACACGAGGCAGGGTCCGCGGCCGGGCTGCCCCGGCCGCGGCCGTTCAACCCACGCTCACGGCCGGACCAACGGCCCCGCTCCTCTCCACAGGATGGCCGAAGCCCCCACTATCCCCGATCCGAGCCAGAAGCCTGCGGAACTGAACGCCGATAACAGCGCATATGTATCTGCTCTCCCGTCCGGAACGTCCAGAGCCACCCATGCGGCCTTGTCCGGTTTCCCTCAAAGTGCGGTCATGAGGAGCGGTTGCCGGGATACCGCAGGATGAAATACCGCAGAGCCCCTGCATACATCAGCACGAACCCGGCGGCCCCGACCACGGTGAGCTCCGAGGCGAGGCCCAGGATGAACAGGATCATCCCCATTCCCACGGTGACGGCCGCGCGCAGGCCCGGGGCGGCCGGCGGAGGTGGACCGGGAGAGAGTTTGCGGGCCAGTCGGGGGTCCGCCGCGGCAACATTACGCTCCAGTTCCTCAAGGCGCCTGCGCTCTTCATCCGACAAAGCCACGGGGATCTCCCACCTGCCGTGCCGGTCCTGTCCTGACCAGGAGCTTCACCGGCTCGAACCCTTCGAGGTGTTTTCACATTAAGTATGTATCCGGCCCCGGCTGCAGGGTTCGGGCACCTGCACTTGTTGCGGTATCGACATCAAAGCTAGCTGCCGCTCCTTCCGGCAGCTGCCATTGCGCTGTTTCCTCCGCCGGGCGCGGCAGGCCGGGGAAAGCCGCACCCATGCCCCGTGTCCGGCTGCGGGGGATCGGCAATCCCCTGTTTTGGGGACTGTTGCCTCCCTAAGGCGAGGCTTTGCTTCCGGACCCGGTCCCGGAAGGATGGGTCCACTGGTTTCTGGGGGGAAGTCATGGAGGATGATGCTGCGTTGCCGCGTCCGTTTTCGGTGCGGCTGATCGGAAGTCTTCGGATTCAGCGCGGCCGCACCGTGCTGGACGCCCGCAGCCTGGGCGGGTCGAAGCAGCGGCAGATCCTTGAAATCCTGCTCCTGGGCCGGGGCGCCGCGGTCTCCAAGGACCGGCTCATCGAACTGCTGTGGAATGGCCGCCCGCCTGCCCGGTCCGTGGCCACCCTGGAAAGCTACATCAGCGTTCTGCGCCGCAACCTGCAGCCGGGCCGGGGCCGCAACGGCCTGCTGCGCACCGCAACCGGCGGCTACCTCATCGACCGCAGTCTGCTGGATCTGGACCTGGACCGGTTCGATGCCCTCGCCGACGCCGCGGCCCGGGCCGCACCGGGCCTGGCCTACCCGCTGCTGTGCCGGGCCCTGGCCCTGGCCGCCGAACCGCTGCTGGCCGACGAACCGGCCGCCCCGTGGGCCAACACCGAACGGGACCTGCACGCCCTCCGTGTGACAGCCCTGAAAATCCGGGCCTCTGAAACCGCTGCCGACACCGGCAGGACCGGCGACGCCGTCCACTGGGCCCAAAGCGCCCTGGCCGATGACCGGTTCAGCGAACGGGCCTGGACCGCTCTGCTGAACGCCCTGGAACGGGCCGGCCGCTGCACCGAGGCCCTGCACGCCTATGAGCGGTACCGCCGGTACCTGCAACGGAACATCGGCTCCGCACCGGCACCGCAACTGCGGGCCACGTACGCCCGGCTCCTGGCCGGCACCGCGGCCGGCGACGGGGAACTCTCCGAGGCGCTCTCGGCCCTGCTCTACCTGCACGAACACCGCACCCGGCACGGCACCGCCCCCACGCCGGACCTCTCCCCCGCCTCACTACACGCCGCCGGCAACATCCTGAGGAACTTCCTGCGCCAGGCACTGCCGGATACCGGGACAAAGCCGGAAACCGGACCTGACACCTGAGGGCCAGGTAATGACCATCCCTTGCCGGGACCTCGGGCTCAGGCCGGTCCGGGAACCAGGAAGGGTGCGGCTCCTTGGGAGCCGCGCCCTGTGGTAATGGCAGCGGGTCTATGGCAGCGGATCCAGGGCCGGCCGTCTGCCCCGGCCTGGCCGGGAATTTTAGGCGCTGGTGGCGTCCTGCACTTCGCCGACCAGTTCCTCGATGATGTCTTCCAGGAACAGCACCCCGGTGGTGTTCCCTTCCGCATCGAAGACCCGGGCCACATGGGCGCCGGTGCGCCGCACGGTAGCCAGGGCATCCTCCAGTTCGCTGCCGCGGAAGGCGGACGCGAGCCGGCGGATCCGCTTGGCGGGCACCGGTTCACCGAAGGCGGCCGGGGTGGTCAGGTCCATGACGTCCTTCAGGTGCAGGTACCCGGTGGGAACCCCGTTCTCATCGGTGAGGATGTAGCGGGAGTAGCCGTGCCTGGCCACTGCCTGCTGGATATCGGCCGGGGTCGAGGCGGCCGGCAGGAGCACCATGGCGCTGATCGGCACCTCGACGTCGGCCACGGTCTTGGCCGTGAACTCGAACGCGGCGGTGAGCGTTCCGCTGGCGTCGGTGAGCATCCCGTCCCGGGTGGACTGCTCCACGATGGTGGCGACCTCGTCCAGGGTGTACGCGCTGGTGGCCTCGTCCTTCGGCTCGACCCTGAACAGCCGCAGGATCGAGTTCGCCACGCCGTTGAGCGTCCAGATCACCGGTTTGAAAAGGCGGGCGACCACCACCAGCGGCGGAGCCAGCAGCAGCGCGGCGCGCGTGGGCACGGAGAAGGAGATGTTCTTGGGCACCATTTCGCCGATGACCACGTGCAGGAAGGTCACCAGCAGCAGCGCCGCCACGAACGCGATCACCCCGATCGCTTCAGCGGTCAGGGAGGTCAGCCCCAGCGGGATTTCGAGCAGGTGGTGGATCGCCGGCTCGGATACGTTGAGGATCACCAGGGAGCACACAGTGATTCCCAGCTGGCTGGTGGCCAGCATCAGGGTCGCATGTTCCATCGCCCACAGCGTGGTTTTGGCCGCCTTGCTGCCGGCCTCCGCCTTCGGTTCGATCTGTGAGCGGCGGGCGGAGATCACAGCGAACTCCGCTCCGACGAAAAAGGCGTTGACGACCAGCAGGACAACGAGCCAGATAATGCCGGGCAGGTATTCACTCATGGGTCAGATCCTTGGTGAGGTTATCAACAATCCGGTCGTGGGCGCTTTTCGGTGCTTCCGCCGAATCTGAAGGGGTGAAGCGGAGGCGTTCGAGACGGGTGCCGACCACCCGTTCAACCCGCAGCACTCCCCCGTCCACGCTGACCTCATCCCCCAGCTCCGGGATGCGGTCCAGCCGGTCGGTGACGAACCCGGCCACGGTGTCATACTCCTGCCCGTCCGGGACGGCCACACCGGTGCGGTCCATCAGCTCATCGGGGCGCAGCGACGCATCGAAGGTCACCGAGCGGCCCGTGCGGACCACACCGACCCGGGCACGGTCATGCTCATCCTCCAGCTCGCCCACGATCTCTTCGACGAGGTCCTCCAGCGTCACGATGCCGGCCGTTCCGCCGTGCTCGTCGGACACGATGGCGACCTGAAGGCCCTGTTTGCGCAGCAGCACGAGCAGGGAATCAACCCCCATGGATTCGGGCACCCGCAGCGGCTCGACCATCAGCTCCGAGGCAACCACGCGGTCCCGGTCCGCCAGTGCGACAGCGAACGCCTGCTTCACGTGCAGCACTCCCAGCACCTCGTCGCGGTCCCGGCCGATGACCGGAAAGCGTGAATATCCGGTCGAGGCGGCCAGAGCGACGATCTGTTCGGCCGTCTGATCGGCATGCACCGCCGCCATCCGCACCCGCGGGGTCATCACATCGGCGGCCGTATGGTTCGAAAAACGCAGCGTCCGGTGCAGCAGTGCCGCATGATCCAGGTCCAGCACCCCCTCAAGGGCCGAGCGGCGCACCAGCGAGCTCAGTTCCTCGGCGCTGCGGGCACCGGAGAGTTCCTCCTTCGGCTCAATACCGAAGGATCTGATGATCGAGTTCGCTGTGTTGTTGAACAGCACAATGACGGGTTTGAACACCGCCGTAAAGAGCGCCTGAAACGGTACGACGACCTTGGCCGTGGCCAGCGGAAGCGCCAGGGCGAAGTTCTTGGGCACGAGCTCACCGATCACCATTGAAAAGACGGTGGCAATGAAGATGCCTGCAACGGCACCGATCCCGGGCACCACCGCTTCCGGCAGGCCGCCCGCGAGCAAAGGCCCGCGCAGCAGCGCACTGATGGCCGGTTCAAAGGTGTAGCCGGTGAGCAGGGTGGTCAGGGTAATACCGAGCTGGGCTCCGGAAAGATGCGTCGAGGTGATCTTCAGTGCCCTGATCGTCGGCCCGAGCCGCTTCTCGCCACGGGACCGGCGGGCTTCAAGATCGGCGCGGTCCAAGTTGACCAGGGCGAATTCCGAGGCCACGAACAGACCGGTACCGACGGTGAGGACCAGGCCGATACCGATCATGATCCATTCATACATTCGGGCGCCCCTCTCCCGTGATGGCCGGAATACCGGTCAGGACATAGAGGGGCAAGGGCATGTGTGAGGGAGGGTCATCCATAGTTCGTGAAATTATATCTGCACGCCCTCGAAGCAACCTGCATGCCGCCTGCACGTAGCATCCGGGCCACGCAGGGGTGTACGAGCCGCATTTCAGATCTCCCCCTTCCCTGCGCTATCTTTCCTGCATGTACCTGCGTCTACTCCGCCCATGAGCTCCTCCGCTGCCCGGGCCGACATCGTCCTGGAAGTGCTCGGCTCCGGGCTCCTGGTTCTGGGACTGGCCTTTCTGTGCGCCGCCCTCGCCGCCCACTGCATCAACGGATTCTGGCTCCAGGCCCGGGCGGTGGTGTACGCGGCCGAGAACCGGACAGGCCTGCGCTGGCACAGCCCGCGGGACGGAACCCGCGAAGCAGTCCTGCCCGAAAACCCGCGAATAATAACGACTCCGGGAACCGAACTGACCATCTACTACCGCCCCGGCAAACCCGCCGACATCCTCCTGAACCCGCCGCACCGCCCACGCATCCCGGCCACAGCCGGTGCACTGATGACCCTCACCGGCACCGCAGCCTCACTGGTACCACTGATCCTCCACCCCTGAATCCCGCCGCGGCCCGCCCCATCAGCCGGAACACCGATAACAGCGCATATGTCCGACGCCAGCTCCTTGTATTCCGAAGCAGACCAGCACTTCACTCCAGAGCGAGCTAAGCAGCCCGCAATTAGTAGTTCCAGAGATTTAAAGTGGACCAGCCTTCTGGTACGCCGATGGATTGGCTGGTCAAGTGTTCAGTTTCGGGGAACGAATCGATCAGCTCGACGAGGCGTCCTGGCCAACCGCTGTTCGGGTCGATCGTATGGAGCAAGTAGGCCATCACGGCCAGAGCGTTGTATAGACCAAAGACCTGTTTCGGAGAATCTTCGTCCCTGAGATGGTCAAGGAGAGGAACTTGCCCCTTGTTTGGCCGTTTGGGGGCAGTGACGAGCTTCCGGTTGAAGATCCGAGCGTGATGGGCCGCGACATTCCTTACGTAGTTCAGGCTGGCGATCCAACTGCTCATGACTCTCTTCGACGGCGCAGCGTAGGCTTTGGCAATCTCGGTGGCGGTCGAGTTGACCAAGCCACTGTACAAGCGGCTGAGGTGCCCCATCTCCATGATCTCCGTGAGTGCCCAAATCGGCATTCGATCGTCGTATTTCTCACGAAAATGGGCCACAAACGCCTCGTCTGATCCGTTCTGCCGCTCACGTATCCGGTCAAGCCACTGCTCGTATTTGCTTGGTGCCGGCTCTCCGGACTTGGGGTCCACTTGCGCATCTGTAAAGGCCGCTACGAACGTGCCCGGCTCGAGATGGGCGAAAGCAGAAGCACGGCCCAGTACGTATCCGATCTGCATACGGAGTGAGATTTCAATTCTCTCGATCCCATCGAGAATGATCATCCTCAGTCGGCGGTCGAAATCAATGAGCGCCTCGGCGTCCCGGATGGAAGTACCGCTCCGATAGTGATTGAGGACCCGTACTCGTGAACGGCCCTCATCGTCCACATAAGTCTCCGACTCGCGGAATGGGTAGAGATAGCCGGTAAGCCGGTAGTACCCAACCGCGCAAAGCAGTTGTGCGCCACTCTCGAAGTCAGGTACTTCGACACCCCGCGAGGCAAGCTTTTTAACCTGATCCTCAACCGATAGCCATTGCTTTGTATACTCAGCCACGAATCCCCCGGTTAAAGAAAATCAGCCCGAGCCGTGAGGCGAGCGGGCTGATCATGATGAACAAACCTTATCACGCCACTCCCTGTCGTGAGCGGATGGCGCAGCACACCTCTCCGAGGCTTGAGCTACCCGAGAAGTCGAACGCTGATAACGGCGCATATGTCTTGAGTTTCCAAGATTCCGGCGACTCCGTGTGTCTGGGCTGCGCCCTGGCAGGAAAGGGAGCCATGCCCGGCTGTGTTAAACGGCGGCGGCGCACCGTTTGAGGTGCGCCGCCGCCGTTCGTCATGATCCTGCGTCCATGGACCGGATCAACCGGTCAACGGGGAGGGAGCCTTGTTATGAGTCGTCCCCGTGCCGGCTTCCGGACTTGGCCAGACCGCGGGCGATCATGTAGCCGATGGTCAGGAACGTGATGTACTGCATCGCCTGGTTGGCATCGAACGGATCGCCGGCATTCTCGTCGCCGTTCTCCCCCACCACTATCGCGGTGATGATCGTGCCCAGGACCGCGGCGAGGTAAACGATGAGTTCGGTGGTCTTCATCGCGGCCTTGGTCTCGGCCAGCCGGTGGTGGGTGTGCTCGTTGCGGGAGGTTGTCATGATGACTCCTGAAAACTGGAGTGGCCGTATCGGCCGTGCATCCGGCGAAACACGCTGCTCAGTCCCACCGGATACACCGTAGACTTTACCTATAGACAACGATGATGGCAAGCATACTTACCTTCCCGGCGGGCCTGCCTACCTGACTGTCCAGGCTGTGCAGATCCCCGATCCAGGAGACGACGACCAACCGCATGTCCAAGCATCCCGACGGCACGGCTCCCGGCCCGCCTCCGGACGGTGTTCCCGTTCCCCGCACACCGGCCCGGCGGCCCCGCCTGAACCGGGAC